>JAABSE010000119.1 GCA_011390575.1 Sphingobacteriia bacterium | reverse complement strand
GGCAGAGGTATTCATCACTGTTTTGGCAGGAGTGTTAAAGGCATATCCCAATTCACCCCCCACCAGAATTTCTGATTCGAGCAACCCTATAGGCCATGCGGCGGCCACACGTGCTGTGGTAGCCAGGTAGTCCTTGAGGTCTTCACCCGGCACACCATACACCGGAAGTGTTGCGGGCAACCAGGTTACTCCCAGTTGACGTTGCACAAAAAAAGAGTGCTCAGCAGTCATGTCAAGCATCCCAAACATAGAGATCCTGCTCCGGTCATCTTCAAAATCCAGGGGTGGGCGAAGGATATTGGATGCCCAGGTTTCAGCATTGTACTGCGCAATCATGTGCAGGGTATAAGATTCATGGAAGGGCCATGAGACAAAAAGTCCGTCGGTCCAGTTTACATCGGTATTGGGGCTGTCTTCCCTGTCCAGCGATTTCCTGGGGACTCCTTTTAATTTAAAGCTTGTCTGCATGCGCCCCAGTCGTATATTTAAACCACCCGGTGACTGGTAATTGATATATAACTCATCAAGGGTCGATTCGCCCAGAGGCAATCCATCGGAGCCCCTTGGGACATGATCCGTAATGTGAAACTTCATATAATCCTGGTCATTGGAAAATCTGCCCCCAAAGCGTGCCCACACGCGCCATTGCGGGGAGAACCGGTAACCGGCCCCGATGTTCAGGCGAAGCCGGAAGTTGCCCTTGCTGGATGTGGTGCCATCCCTGTCTTCACGTGTCTGGGTGAAATAGCCGGTTCGTACTTTTCCTCCATAATAAAAACCGGTTTCATTTTCCTGCGCAGTAAGGGTAATTGGAATTGATACCATTAACAACAGAATTGGTAAAGTAAGATAAGAATATAGATGTTTCATAAAATTTATATTTTAATGTTTAATATAATGCTATTCTCCCACGAATAGGGCAATTAATTCAATTAAAACAACAAAGTTAGTCAAATGTAAAATGCAGAAGGTATAATATCCTGTTAATAAAAATTATTATTCAATTTTACATCCGATATGGCTTTAAAGCAAATTTTCTGAAAGGTCCTTTAAAAAGAAATTGTAAGATAAGGTCGTTAGCAGCTGTTGTCCCTTTAGCGGAGTAAAATGATTGGTCATTTAGGGTGAAACTGTTTGTATCTTTTTTTTGTTTTTTGTTAATATTTGTAAAGCAATAAAAAAGATTACTATCTTTGAATATCCGAAAGAATTAATTGCATCAATTAAATCTCCTGTTTGTATAAAAAGAGAATTCATTGTAAAATAGTACTATTCAAAAGGATTTCCTGGTTTATAGCATAGATTCTAACTGGCTTTTGATTACTTCTGCCGGGCAATTGACATATCTGAAATTTTTTTTAACAAAACCAAATTACTATGAAAGCAAAAGGAATTATCTTGACAGGGGTAATGTTAATTTCGTTGTTATCCTGCGAAACAGAGAACGATGCCCAATACAGTGTAACCGGAACTGCCCAGAAAGGACCCTATGTTGCAGGTACCGATATGGTAATTTATGAACTCAATGATAATCTCGGACAAACCGGAAGGTCATTTACCGCCACCATTCATGACGATTTAGGCAATTTTGAAATGAATAATATTGAGCTCAATTCGGACCTGGTTTTACTCACCGCAAGTGGCTTTTATTACAGTGAGATTTACAATAAACTCTCAGAAGGGGAATTGAGCCTTCACGCTGTTACAAGGCTGAGCGAGGAAGATGTAGTCAATGTAAACGTGTTGACCCATGTAATCCGCCCTCGCATAGAAAAACTTGTTTCAGATGGAGTAAGTTTTCAGGATGCAGTAAATCAGTCCAAAGGAGAGTTTTTAACTTTCCTGGGAGTGTCAGAACCCTTCGATATAGATTTTGAAAACCTCGACATCTCCCAGCAAGAAGATTATAACGGGCTTCTGCTTGCTTTTTCAATCATCCTACAGCGAACAACAGATTTTACGAACGAATTACCTTCGCTGCCTGCCGAACTCACCCAGCTATTGTCGAGAATAAGCAACGATTTTAAAGACAACGGAGAAATCAATACTACTTCCACCATAGATACCTTGCTGCATAATATTGCCCATGTTACACCTCCTCAAATCCGGGAATCTATGGCTGAAAAATACAATCAGTACGGTGTAGAGATTTCCCTTCCCGATTTTGAAAAATACCTGAAGGAGTTTCAGTTGAAACACAGCGATGAAATTTATGCAGACTTTACCTATCCTGAATATGCCCAGCCTGAACCTTTAGTTTCTCCGGATAGCGAATTACCCAATTTCCTGGCTCCGGATCAGACACAATACAATGCCTCCAGCGCATATTGCATTGCAGCCTATGTTCCCTTTGATTCATCTTTAGAAATAAAATTTATCAAAACATCCGGTGGCGGTTTCACCTATAGCTTCATGGGATTCCTCCACGGCTGGAAAAAAATAGACCATTCTGATGGCTGGTCACTGATTTCGCAACGAGAAAATAACCTGATGACGGGCTTGTTTCGCCTGGAAGATTCCGGATCAGCTACCATAGAATATTATGAAAATGATTCCGATACTCCTTCTTTCTCCAAAGATATTGCTTGGTAGCAAACCCATGAAGGTGCTTTTAGCTACCTGAGTTATATTTATTCGCATGAAACCTTATGAGCGGCGCAAGGCGCAAGTTCAAACCGGAAAACTTTCGGTTGTTAAATAGTTTTGTTTTGATCTATGCATTTGTTATGCTAACCAAAAATAAACTTATCATGAAAACACATCTGTTGTTGTTGATAATTTTGTGCTTTAGCCTGGGGCTAAAATCACAGATTGATTACTCTTTTCCTCAGGAAAATGCTGTATGGCATGCGCTGGCTTTTCAGTATCCTGATGATATGGATACGGATGAATATGTTATGGAGATGTTTTCGCATAAATATTTTATCGATGGAGACACGCTCATTGAAAACCAAACCTGGGCGAAAATATTTTTCACCAATCAATATTTGGGCGATGTTGAAATGCGGGGCGAAATGAATTATATTGCAGCCATTCGTGAAAATGAGCAAAAACAAATCCTTGCCAGATTCCCCAATTTACCGGAGTTTGTATTGTATGATTTTTCATTGGAAGTTGGTGACACCATATGGTATGAATATATTGCTGTCAGTAGTGTGAGCAGCAATATTCCTATGGTTTTCTGGGATGAAGAGGATGGATACCTGCACTATAAGGTGGTCGCAGATAAAGATTCTGTATTGTTAGAAAACGGCCAATACAGAAACCGGTTAATTCTTGAGAGTTTTCATGCAGGGTATGGAGATTTGCATATAGTCAATCACTGGGTTGAAGGACTGGGCTGTACCCGATGGTCTGGCTTATTTCATCCGATTGTAGTTATGCGCACCGACAATGGCGATGGTATTACTTTTGCCTGCTTTATGCAAAATGATGAAGTGATTTACCTTGACAATCCCTATTGCGATGACTGCCTGTGCGAGACTTTTACTGCAATTAACAATTTTGGTATCAACAAAGATGAAGTTATCCATATGTACCCAAATCCCACCCATGGACTTGTATCGGTAAAAATTCAGGTAGATTACGCCAAAAACGCGACTTTAATCATCACAGATATTTCAGGCAGAAAAGTCATGGAAAAGCAAGTGCAGAACCAACCCGAGCTAACCCTTGATTTGAGCGGTCATAAAAGCGGAATTTATATCGTTCAACTGTTGGACCTGAACAATACATTGTTAGATTCAAAAAAATTCATTGTAGAATAAAGCAAAGCAAGCAAAACAAAATGAGAAAACACGTTCAGATAAATATCTCCCCGCAACAATCAAAATAAAAAGCCATTGACTGAAAAAGTTAAGGAATAGTTAACTTTCACCGCAAGAAATAAATTGTTACTTTTGGCTTCTCTAAATCAGGGAACTAGTGATTAGTGTAAATTCATAAAAGCCAACGTAAAAAATTTATTTTAATTAAAAAATGGTAACATTATTAGCCTATTTATTTCTTGCCTTATTTGTCTCCTTTGTTTGTTCTATCATGGAAGCGGTTTTGCTTTCCACTCCACAGTCGTTTCTGGTAGTAAAGAGAGACAGTGGATTTGGTTGGGCCAAGTCGTTTATCGACATGAAACATGACATCAACAAGCCTTTGTCAGCCATTTTATCTTTAAATACAGTGGCACACACCATAGGTGCTGCCGGTGTTGGTGCTCAGGCAGTGAAAGTGTTTGGCGAAATGTATTTTGGACTGGTTTCAGCCATCCTTACCATTCTGATTCTGGTCATTACGGAGATTATTCCCAAAACCATCGGTGCCCGGTTCTGGAAAAAACTCTCCAGAACGGCTTATTATACTATTAAGATTATGCTGATTATTACCTATCCGTTGGTTGTGGCATCTTCTTTTATCATGAAAGCCTTTTCGGGTGACAATAGCGAAAATACTACCAGCAGAGAAGAAATTGCAGCCCTGGCAAGCATCGGAACCCTGGAAGGGTTGTTTACTGAAAAGGAAAATAAAATTATTCAAAACATCCTTAAGTTGAGGAATATTAAGGTGAACGAGATAATGACTCCCAGGGTCGTTATGGCCAGTGCGGATGAAAATTTGCATCTGGATGAGTTTTTGAAAAATAAAGACTATTTAAGATTCTCCCGGATACCCATTTATGCAGAAGACGAAGAGAATATCACCGGATATGTGTTCAGACAGGAAGTATTTGAAAACCTGGCAGAAGATAATTTTAGTCTGAAGCTGAAAGACATTAAACGCAATATTGTAATTGTTCCCGACTCCATGGCGCTGTTTTCTTTGTGGGAAAAACTTCTGTTTAAAAAAGAGCATATCGCATTGATTGTGGATGAATATGGGGGAATAGACGGGATTGTAACCATGGAAGACCTTATTGAAACATTGCTGGGGCTGGAAATTGTGGATGAAAAAGACACCATAACAGATATGCAGAAATACGCCCGCGACCGATGGGAAAAGAGACAGGTCAAATACAATCTTATGGATCAGATACCCGATAAGAAAAAAGAAGAATAATGGTGCGTTTTTGAATTTCCCTAATCCCCCTCTTATGTATTCTGTATTCCGGGAAATATTGCCTGAAAGGATAGCGCAGTTTGACCATACTACGGGTAAAATATCTCAATCATAAGTCTTTTGCAATACTAACGGAGCTGTCTCAAAACCGGGTATTTACATCCCCTTGAGACAGCTCCGTTATTTTCTCCAATCAGGTAGCTGTTGGATGGAAAGTTTTTTACTCATCAAAATTGATGGATAAGTTGAGAATTTCAGCGGGGTTGAAAGGAGTGAGGTTCTGAATATGTTCTGTCAGCGGCAAATAATCTTCAGAGGGTGCTGTGCCCGCCTGTACAAATCCGGATGCATTAAAATAGCCGGGTGCCTGGGTATTGTAAAGGTAAGCGTCGAGAATATCGTTGTCTATTGAGGGCCATACACTCAGTACCTGATTACGCAATACATTGTAAACAGAGTAGGTTTCCAGCAGGACTTCGCGATCGGTTTCATCCAAACCTACCGGGGGCAAACCTACCTCTGCCACAGCCATATCCTGGTTTTCCCATGCGGCTGCAACAAAAGCCCAGTTAAAACCGGTTTCATTGTTGAAAAATTGTGCATTGGGATGCTGGGAATTGCCATAGATGGTAACCTTGTCACCGTTTTTGCCTACAAACATTTTCATGTTATCCATTCCAAAGGGTTCCTGAAGGGGGTTGGGAAGGGGGAAACCCGAAATGCTGACAAACATGTGTGCTTCATAGCCCAGGTTGCCGGCTTCGCTGTAGTCTATGCGAAAGTTGGTTTCTGCATAACTCTCATCGGTGGTGCGGTCACAGTTATAGGGATTGATAAGGGCAATTCCTGAGAGTGGATTCCAGCTCCAGAAAACCTGCAGCCCGATGTTGCTGTGTCCGTTTTGTGTGTTGCCATCTGCATCTGAGATAGTGAGCCGGTATTGCCAGTTTTGATCCTCATACATGGCATTTTCCACAATTTCCAGATGTTTGGCCCGGCCGTCATCATCACTGATATAAGTGAGCTCAAGGGGTCTGTTGAGGTTGTGCACGGCAATGGATAACATGATGTTTTGCGCCAGCTCAGCTCCACTTTCACCTACTGCAATAAAAGTACGCAGATGCTGGTAAATGTGGTTGCCATTCATCGTATCCACCTGGTTAGATTTTAGGGCTTCACCAGAGCTTATTGATTTGGGAATTTCTACCATAAAGCGATCCGGAATGAGGGAGTCAGGTTCATTGTCGGGTCCGATGCTCTCTTTTTCGCAGGATGATAGTATCGTTATCATGGCGAGAAGCAGAAAGCCCAAAAAGATTTTAAGTGGGTTGAGGGCAGTTGCTGGATTCATTGTACTTGCGCTAGTTACGGTTTGATGGGTTTCAATCATTTTCTTTTTCATAGGGATTAATTTTAATTGTTTATAATTGGGTGTTTTCGGTGGTAATACACCACAATTATCATTTACCCTTATGCGGGAGTGAAAAAAAATGAATTTTTTCAAAAACAACTCATTCTACGAGAAGTGTATCGCGGATTACAGCACAGGTACTGAAATACCCCCATCCCCCGTTGGAGATATTGCCGGGCAGGTTGGCCCTTGCGGTTTCAAAAAGACTTCCCTGCCACTGGGTTTCCGACAGCAAAGCTCTTATATAAGCTCCGTATTCGTTGTTGAGCGAATATTTGCTAAAGTGCACCACACTCCCGGCCGGGAAATATACCTCCTCTTCCTCCTGGGGGAAGATGATGTAGCTTACATCGATGGTGCTGAGGGTGTAAAATCTGAGAATTACCCGGGCAAGAGAATCAGGATGGTTGTAACCCGGTAGATGTTGCCATTGAATGTCGGCTTCATACATGGCCTGTTCAAAAGGGCTGTATTTGTCGTTGTTCCAGTTGATGCTGAACAAACCTCTTCCGGCATGAAAGGTGAACAGGGGAGACTCAAAGGGTAGTACGGGCACCATATAGGTTTCCGCCTCATAAACTTGTTCTTCCTTTTCAATGGTAAGATGGTAGGGACTTCCCACTGCTGCTGCAAAAGGTTCGTCACTCAGATAGGTGCCGGGCGTTTCTGCTGATTCGGAAAAATGAATGGTTTGATTGTCGCGGGAAATCCATACACTGGCCTGAATAAAGGGATGCGGTTGGTCATTGAGATTTTCAGTAGGAAAGGAGAGCTGAACTTGCTGAACTTTAAATTCGTTCGTTATCCTTGCTTCCACAACGATGGTGCGATCCGGATTTTGATCCAGCGGCCAGTCTGTGATTTTTTCACAAGCTGACAATGCAACCAGGATGCAGAGAAAAAAAGGAATTCTGATTATTCCTAATCTGCTTTTTCCGGATATGCTTATTCTTGTACTTGCAATCATTTCAGGCTGAATTTATAGGTTAGAGAAGGCATGATACCGCCGAGGTATTTCTGGGTGCTTATAATCTCATGGGTGCCGAAATAGTTGGCAGGCACTACGAAGTTCCCGTTTTGGGTTTGAATCTTGTTGAAGTTAATGGTCACCGGATTAAGCTGGTTGTAGAGATTATAAATGCCCAGGGTGAGTTGATGCTGATAGCGGTGATGCGATTTTCCGAATAACCAGCTCAACGACAGATCCAGGCGGTGATAGTCGGGCAGGCGGTCATTATTTATTTTTCCGTAGACAGGCACTGTGCTTCCATGGTAATGAAAAAAGCCGGTAGGTGTGGTTATGACCGAGCCTGTGTGATAAATCCAGTTTACCGAAAAGATAAACCTTCGTGTGGCCTGCCAGCTCAGGAATAGTGACACATCATGGGGGCGGTCCTGAAAAGCAGGATAGGGTTGGTTTTCATTGATTTCTTCGAACTGGCTGAAAACCCTCGACCATGTATAACCAGCCCAGCCGGTAATGCTTCCTATGGTTCGTTTTACGGATAACTCCAGCCCCCGGGCCTCACCTTTGCCGAATATCAATTCTCCTTCCAGCAGTGGGTTCAACAGCAACCGGGCATGGTTGGCATACTCAATCTGGTGTTGCAGGTACTTCTGGTAAACCTCTGCTTCCAGCTCAATGCCCAGATCGGGAATTGTATGCCTGAATCCCAGCGTAATCTGTCGGGCTCTCTGTGGGCGTATGTTTTTGCTGCTGGGCATCCATATTTCGAAGGAGGAAAACGGGCTGACGGAATTGGTCAGCAGATGCATATGCTGGTGGTACAGACCCCAGCTGGCCTGCATGCTGGTTCGTTGATTAAAAAGGTACCTGGCACTCAGACGGATATCAGGAGTAAAATAAGAGGCAATGGCTTGGCCATCCCTGAATCTGAGGGTGTCAATTACTTGCCGGTCTTCGTCAAACAGAAAAACTCTTGCCGGGCCACGGTTTACCCATACAGGAAGTTGCAGGCCGGCACGCCAGGCCCAGCGTTCATTGATGCGCTTTTCGCGGTTGATGGAAAGGGAGGTTTGAGAGGCTTTCCCGGTATACACCCTGGGGATGAATTGACTGAGTGGTCCGTTGTCATCTTCGAAATTGCCGGGGTTGAAGCCATGTCGGGTGTGGGAAAACCCAAACCGCCAGGTAAGATCCGGATGGGCATACCACGAAAGATCATATTTCAACCCTGCTTCTGCAATGCCTGATTGCCAGGGCAGGGTGCCGGTAAAAAGCGTATAGTTGTATTCGCTGGTATACAGGGTCGCATTGCCGAAAAGGCGGTCGTTAAAAATACGATTCCAGCGGAAGGTGGTGGTATAGTTGTGCCAGGCAACGCCTGATTTATTTTCACCCTCACGGGAAGTGTAATTGTCAGTCCCACGGAACATAGCCAGG
>JAABSE010000118.1 GCA_011390575.1 Sphingobacteriia bacterium | reverse complement strand
TGGACCACTACCTGCAGGAATATGCCATGGAACGGGACGAACTGAAACAGGGCAAATGGCAACTCTACAGCCGTGACACCACCTTGTCGGTGCACCTGCTTCCGCCGGAAATCACTTACCGCGACAGCCTGCTGCGCATTACCATGCGCCCTGTTTACGGCTACCGCAACTTCTCAGGTGGAAACGAAAATTTCTGGGCTACCTACGGCGGTGTGGAAGCCATCTCCTATATCGGCAACAACTGGTCGGTGTATGCCAGTCTGCGCGACAACTACCAAGCCGACCAGCGCCTGGCACAACCCACCTGGCTGGTGCAGGAACCCGGCGGTACCTACAAGGTGCAGACCGGGGGTGGACTGGGGGGAGAATTCAGCGAGATGCGCGGAGGGGTGACCTACAACTGGAACTGGGGCACGATCGCACTGGTGAAAGACCACGTGCAATGGGGCGACAACGAAAACGGAGCCAGCATCTTCTCGGGCCGAACTCCCTCCTTTCCCATGATAAAACTCCACGCCAACCCGGCTAAATGGATTGAACTCAATTACTACCACGGGTGGCTGGTTTCGGAAGCCATCGACAGCGTACGATCCTATTTCGTGGATGAAGGCATCAGCCGCACCGTAAACCGCTCCATGTATATTGCCGCCAACATGATCACGGTAAAACCCTTTCCCAGGTTACATTTCTCTTTTGGTAACTCCATCGTGTATGGTGATATGCCCGTACAACCGGCATACCTCATTCCGGTATTATTCTATAAATCGCTGGTGCACACCCTCCACTGGGGAAGCAGTTTCCAGAACAGTGCCATGTACTTCAACCTGAGTTCGCGCCAGATCAAACACCTCCACCTGCATGCCACCTATTTTATCGACGAGTTTTCCATCCGGCGCATCAACGATCCCACCCGACACAATTTCACCGGGTTCAAAGGGGGTTTCTCCTTGACCGACTGGCCGGTGCGCAATATTTATCTTGCCACCGAATATACCTTCACCAATCCCATCACCTACCTGCACGACGAACCCACCACCCGGTTCCGCTCCAACCGCTACAACCTGGGGCACTACATGGAAGACAACGCCGAAGAGTTCTTCGCCACCCTGCGCATTTACCCGGTGAGCACGCTGGAGCTGGCTGTCTCCTACACCCATGCCCGCAAAGGAAACCACTACCAGTACATTCGCGGCCGGCGCGACCCGCGCATCGACGAAATGCCTGTGATGGAGGAAATCACCTGGGAAAACCGCAACATCACTTTCGAAGCCACCATTCGTCCCATGACCAACTTCAGGGTCTTTGCCAAATACGCCATATCCGACATACAGGGATTTGATGTGGATGGTGAATCAGCACAGTATTACCTGGATCTCTTTTCTCCGCAATACCTGCATGGAAAGAACAACGTGCTGGAGGTGGGTTTTGGATTGGGGTTTTAGGTTGAGGTCTTAAGTAATTTCATCTGCAGAATGCAGACTGGTATACCAGGCAGGCCTGATGTGAATGTATTTATTGTTTCTTTGCATTGTTTCTTCTGCATCAGCCGTTATAAGCCAAAGACTATCGCATGACAGTTTTTCTGATGCCTCCATCAGTCCTTCAATCTCTCGCTCACGGGTTTCTTTAACTGAAATATCCCATGAAACCTGGATCAGTTTTGTCACTTTTCCACCTACAGCAACCACGAAATCACATTCCCTGATACCCTTATAAAAATACAATCTTGCATCCATACTGCTTTGGTTTCTGAGCCAGAGAAAAACCATATTTTCCAGTAACGCACCCATATTATCACTAAGTTGAGCAGATAAGGCACGGTGTAATCCATTGTCGATGCAATAATATTTTTTTTCTGCGGCATTCTCCTTAACCATAGAGGGTTCATATCTTGGTAAAGGAAAAAACAAATAAACTGCTTCCAGATAATCGATCCATTGGTATAAAGAATTCTTTCCCACACTTATTCCCACTGACTTCAACTCATGGAAGATTTTATTAACAGCAGTGGGCTTGGTGATATTTACCAGAATCCTTCTGATAAAATACTTCAAAGCCGGTAAATTCTTAATATCATACCTTTCAAGCAAATCACGATACAACATCACGTGATAGTATTCCTGCAATATCCTGTAATAATGTTGATAATTATTGATTACCAACTCAGGAAAGCCCCCATGCAAAAGATACTGCTGAAAAGATACTATAACATGAGCCCTTTGTTCGACATTATATTTGCTGACGGAAAGATTTCGGAACCGGCAGAACTCTCCAAATGATAAAGGAAAAATTTCATATTGTAAGGTTCGACCCCTGAGAGAAGTAGCAATTTCGGTAGATAACAGCCGGGCATTTGAACCTGTAATGAAAATGTTGCGTGATTCATTATCATAGACCCTTCTCACAAATTGCTCCCACCCGTCGGTAACCTGAATCTCATCAAAAAACAAATACACCTCGCGTAAGGCAACATCGGGGTACAATTCACGGTACGATTGCAGAATAAGATCAAATTCTTCGGTGGTGAAAGGGATACGTTCATCATCAAAATTGATAAAAAGAATTTGCTCTATCTTTACCCCCAGGTTTAGCACCTGGTTGATGGTAAGGTGCAGCACGCTTGATTTTCCAGAACGTCTCACTCCTTTCAAAACAACAATCTTTCCGGTATTCAGAGGAACACGCACATCTCTTTGAAAAAGATCTGAAGTAAAACGCTGTTGAAAGGAAACTATAAGCTCCTTGATTAATTCTTTCTTTATCATAAGGACAAATATAACCTTTTTTGTCTTTTTGAAAAAGAAGACGCTGAATTAAAGTGATAATATGGGTGGGTGAGGCAGAGGTTGAAAGCTCAAAGGTTATAGTTCTGCAAAAAGGGAAATTCCATGAACTGTCAGATATAGATATTGCATTCAAAAATGCCCCCATGGATCGCCTGGAGTTATATGCCCATTGGTCTTACCTGTTAAAACGGGAGACGGATATCGTTATCCTGGAACATTGTGATTTTGCTGAAGATATCATGCAAAGGGGAGAGAAAGTTTGCTGAGACAGATGCGTTTGAGGTAAAGGTTAAGGCTGAGGTTTATGAACTTACAGCTTCTGAAGGAACCGGAAGCTTCCGGGCAGAAAGGTGGCAAGGGCTGAGGCATATGGCCTTTGGCGTTTGGCAAAAAGAAGTTCAATACAAGAATCCGAAAAGCCACAATGGGATTTTATTTTGCAAACCGTACTCAATATCGTCGGCTGCTACCCATGCATTGTCTATCCCGCTTATTTGTTTGCTCTTTTTCTCTTTGCCGCCTATTTCGAAAGTGTGTGTTTGATCCACAAGAAAATCGCCCCTTTCTGCATATTGCACCTGATGCGCCTCTTTCAGCTGGTTGGCAAAAAAAGTCTCTCTCACATGGCCCTTCTGGACACTTTCCATAGCCAGGGCAAACATCAGATTTGTATTTTCCAGAAATATCTGATCAGGTTTCTGAAGTTTACTGATGCCCGAAGCTTGTTTATGCAACTGAATGGTAAGATGACTTTCCTCCAGTGCGTAAAGATAACCTAGCAAGGATTTTCTTGTAATACCTATTCGCTCGCTGAGTTTTGTAATGTTGGGTACAAACGGTGCCGATTCTGATATGATCTGCAACAATTGTTTTACCCTGGAAACAAAAGCAGTTTCAACTCCCCTGAGCAAAGGAAGCTCTATCTCCATTGTCATGTTAATGACTTCATTGATCTTTTGATAATAAAGAGATGGAGCCTCATCATAAAAAGGGTAGTATCCGTTTTTTACATAAGATGGAAAATGTTCGAAAACCTTAACCTGAGATAATATCTCATCTGAACATTCATTATGTGAACTCAATATCTGATCCAACGGAAATAAAGGTAATTTCACTTTCAATTTGCGATTAAGGTATTCGCGGAATGAAAATCCCTGCATTTCGTATACCACTGCCCTTCTGCTCAGGTCGGCCCGGGCATTGAGAATCTCCAGCAGTGATGACCCGGTGAAAACAATCTTTAATTCATTAAAATCATCATAAATGTTTTTTATTTCCTGCGACCAGTTAGGATATTTATGTACTTCGTCAAGAAACAAAAATTGTCCGCCTTGCTTTACAAAAGCGTCAGTAAAATCATACAGTTTATGTTCTGTAAACCAAATATTATCGAGGCTGATATAAATCGTACGATGATCGCGGGGCAGGTTTAGCTTCATATATTGTAACAGGAGGGTTGTTTTTCCCACACCCCTTGCCCCACGGATACCTATTAACCGGGCATCCCAGAGTATTTTATCCATAATACTTCGGACGAATACCACTGGTGTGTGGTTTATCTTTTGGCGTGATCGTTCAAATAATACTTCCATACATTTGTTTTACTAATGACGCAGTAAACCTCTAAATATGTTTTTTGCAATAAACAAATATAGCAATAAAACGTGTACTGTAATAAACAATTTCAAGCTTTCGTTAAATTACTTTATGAGGTTAAGGCTGAGGTTAAGATGGCGAATAATAAAGTTTTGCAGATGGATAAAGGCGCGGTGCGCTTCTTTGTTCTTTGTTCCTTGTTCTTTGTTTTTCATCCACAAATTATAACAAATTAAAACACAAATTGACACAAATTTTAAGAACGGTAAACGACGCCCTGGAAGGGAAAGGTTGAGGCTGAGGCAGAGGTTGAGGCTGAGGGGAGGAACTTCCAGCTTCTGAAGGAACCGGAAGCTTCCGGGTTTTAAGCTACCATTTCGAAAGGCCCACAATAGTTATTCTCTCGCAAAGCCGCAAAGCCGCAGTTTTAAAAAATCACGGGGTGATTTTTGGGGTACGGCTATTATACCAGCAAATCCGAATCCGACGAGCTGTTAAAACCCGAATATCCTCAATTTTTTCTCACGCCCCTTCCACCATCTGAAGAAACCCAGCATCACCACCCCTGCCACTACACCACCCAAATTGGCCAGCAAATCGGTTGGGCTCGGTTCATGAATAGCAAAGACAGGAGTTTTGAACCTGAGGGGGAATAGAGGTGAAAGGGTTGAATCATTGAGTGAACTGGTTTAGCGTCTAATTTACTTGGATTTAATGCCAGATTGCAGTATTTTTGATGTAGAATTATAAAAAGACAACATGCCAGCAATTTCAATGTTTTATGGAATAATTGTTTATATGTACTATCTGGACAATAAACAACATTCTAAGCCACATATTCATGCCAGATATCAGGCCGATGAGGTTATTTTATCGATCCCCGAAGGCGATATCCTGGAGGGGAGTATTCCAAATAATAAGATGAAGCTATTGCAGGCATGGATAGAGATTCACAGAGATGAACTGATGGCCAATTGGGAACTTGCATCACAAGGTGAACAGGTTTTTAAAATTGAAGGATTAAAATAACAATATCATGAACCCAAGAGTAAAACATGTCAAACCCAAAGAAGATTACCTTCTGGATTTAGAATTTAATAATGGAGAACTTCGTGTTTTTGATTTGAAACCGTATCTCAATTTCGGTGTTTTCAAAGCATTACAAGCACCAGGAGTGTTTTATACGGCAAAAGTATCGGATGGAACAGTACAATGGCAAAATGAAGCAGATCTTTGCCCCGATACATTGTACATGGAAAGTAAACCAATCTCATAATGAACTGTTTGGCGTTTGGTGTATCATAATACAACTTTACAATTTTGGAGTTGAAGTCCCAAACTGTAAGAGAGCTTTTGTGGTTGGGGATAAAAAGAGGTGAAAGATGAAAGAAGCTGGAAGCTGGAAGATGGAAGGGAAGAAGGTTAAGGATCCTCCAGCATCTGAAAGAACCGGAAGTTTCCGGGTTTTAAGTTACCATTTCGAAAGGCCCACAATAGTTTTCTCTCGCAAAGCCGCAAAGACGCAGTTTTAAAAAATCACGGGGTGATTTTTGGGGGGAAGGACTATAGCTCCAGCCGTTGTTACCAGAGCGTTTCTCTCATCATCCGTTAAAGTCATAATACGATTCCTTCTTTTGAAACTGACTTATAAAATGGGGTAAAGCTTCTTTTTTCTCAGTCATTAAATTTGAAGTAATTGGCCTTGTGGCGTTTGGCTAACAGCAAAAAGCCAACAGCTAATCCGGACGTTTCCAGTTCCTCCGGAAGCTGGAAAGTCCTCACCCTCAACGCCAGCTTTTACCTTTTTCGCTTGGTTATCCTTTGGAAAAGTTCTTCAGTAGTGATAAACTGACTCCATCCTTTTTGGGCCAATCCTTTTTGCAATTCTTTATCTCCACTCCATAACTTTCCTTTGATATGATTTGTCAAAGCAACAAATTCAGTATCATCAATGTCAATATCATTGGTTAATGATTCAGCAAGTTGATAGGATTCTTTTGGGATAAGTCGAAGATTTATAAATCTTATTTTACTGGTAATCAATTTTATAATCCGCCCCAGCTCATAATCCGAATAGTTCGAAATTTTCCGGATTCTTTCTTTATGCGCTTCTATCTCCCGAATCAGTTGTTCTGTTGAGTAGAAATTAAGTCTGCTTTTGGGGGTAAGCAGGATTATTGCAATCTTACTATTCGTATTGAGAATTGCACTAAACACAATATTCGTATCAACTACAATTCTCATTATTCATTGAGTTGTTGTTTTGTTCTATTCCAACGACCTTTCTTAATGGATTTGACTAAATCATCAACATCCTTTTGTGATGTTTTTGCCTTTTTGCTCAGCTCTTTGTATTCAAACAAATCCGCCATATCCTGAAGGTCATCCAGGTTCATGTCCTTTGGAAACCTAAAAATAATTTCGTTTGGTGTTTGCTCGATAATCATACTTCTTTTTTCTCAAATGTACGAAATTTTCAGGGATTTGCAATGGCATTTGGGCTTTGGCAGTTGACCTTTGGCGTATGGCGTTTGGCAAAAGATTAATAATCTGCAATCAAAGTTTCGTAAGGAATATTTAACTTTTCGTGCAAGCGACGTATCATCTCCAGCGTCAATTTACGTTTCTTATTCAAAATTTCAGAAACCCTGCTTTTATATCCCAGTATTTCAGCCATATCACTTTTCTTCATGCCCATTTGCTCCATTCTGAATTTAATTGCCTCTATGGGATCCGGGGGGCCAATTGGATAATGCTCATCTTCATATTTTTCAATCAATATGCTCAAAATATCGGCCTCATCTCCGTCAGGAGAATCAAGCGGAGTATCAAAAATTACATCCAGCCTTGCTAAGGCTTCCTGGTAATCCTCCTCTGTTTTAATTAAGTTGATATTCATTGTTGTATTGCTTCATGGCTTCATGGCATCTCCCCCTTTCATGCATGATAACGTGAGCGGTACTTTGCCATTATTTCGTTATGGGAAACACCCCTTTTATCCTCAATTTGTTTTATTGCTTCCAAAATACCTTCTTTTTGACGCTCTGAAAGATCATTCCAATTATCGGATATCGTTCTGTTTATAACTTCTTGATCATCTTGCGATGAAAAAACATTTATCTTCAAATTTAGTTTTTTGGCAAGCTCGATAATAAGATTCAATACAAAAACCCCAGTAACCATAATGGAATTTTGTTTCCAAAACCGGTTTCAATACCATCAATAGCTCTGAATGAGTCAGGAACCTCCTGTAATTGTGTGTTGGATTTATTCTTTCCTCCGACTTCAAAAACATACCGGGAATCTACAAGGAAATCACCTTTTTCCGGATAATTTACCAAATGCATTTGATGAACCTGATTGTAGAAGAATGTCTCGCGCATGTTTCCCTGATTGGGTTTATCCTGATAAAGACAGTGCAAAAGGTTGGTATTGTTCAAAAATACCTTTGAGGGCTTGTGCAGCTTTTTCATTCCTTTGGCATACTTGTCCAGGGTTATTAGCAGTTCTGCTTTTTCAAGGGCATGAAGATAGTTTAACAAAGTTCGGTGATCTGCTATAAATAATTCAGAGCGCAGCTGGGTTAAATTAGGGGTGAAAGGAACAGATTCTGAAAGAATGGCCAGCAGTTTTTTTAGTTTGTAATGATTTTCCATGGAAAAAGCAGCCACTGCCTGCAAGTCCTGTTCCAGTATTACATTAATGGTATCTTTCAGCCGGCCACAAAAATGTTCAGGGCCTTCATGATAAAAGGGGTAGTACCCATGTTGGAGGTAACTGTCAAAAAAAGGGAGAATTTTAAGTTCTTTGGTAATCTCACCAGCTATTTCCTGGTGACGGGCAATTATTTCTTCAAGGCTAAATGCGGGTATGTTGATTTCATTTCTCCAGTTTACATACTCCCGGAAGGACATTCCTGGCAGATTGTAGCTGCATTTTCTCCGGCTAAGATCGCCATGCCCTTTATGCAATTGCAATACGGATGAACCGGAATAAACAACATTTAACTCCGAATACCTGTCGTAAATAATTTTGATTTCTGCAGACCAATCGTAATTCTTCTGCTTGGAGGGGTATTTATGAACCTCATCCAGAAACAGAAATGTACCGCCATATTTGGAAAAATAGTCAGCACTGTCAATAATGCTGTGATTGTAAAAATATGGATCATCCAGTGACATATACAGGACTTTATTGGGTGCTTCTTTGGCTATCTCATGTGCCCGCTGCAACAATAGAGTGGTTTTTCCGACTCCCCGGGCACCATTTATTTCTATAAGCCGGCAGTTCCAGTCTGCTTTATCGTACAAACTCCTGTAAAATGCTGTATTTATTGCAGCAATGCTCCTCTGGCTTTGCTCAAAAATGATCTCCATAGCTGTTTAATTGTAGTTCATTACACAAATATAAGGATTTTATTGTGATTCATTACTATTTATAATGTCATTTGTTGTATTGGGATACAAGGGAGCGGAAAAAGGGTAAGATTGAGGATGAGGTTGAGGCTGAGGTTGAAGAGGAAAAAAGGTGACAGGTGAAAGAAGCTCGAAGCTCGAAAATGGAAGATGGAAGGGAAGAGGGCTAAGGAACTTCCAACTTCTGAAAGAACTGGAAGCTTCCGGATAACATGTAATCTC
>JAABSE010000117.1 GCA_011390575.1 Sphingobacteriia bacterium | reverse complement strand
TCATGGCTGAAACTGCCAAAATCCTTAGCCCGGAGAAGACCGTTCTACTCCCGGTTGCCGAGGCCGGTTGCCCCATGGCAGATATGGTTAGTGCCAGCGATGTACTCGCACTGCGTAAAAAACATCCTGAAGCAGCGGTGGTTTCTTACGTGAATTCTTCTACAGAGGTGAAAGCCCTGAGTGATATTTGCTGCACATCAGCCAATGCGGTAAAAGTGATTCGTTCGTTACCCCATAAGCAAATCATCTTTCTGCCCGACGAAAACCTGGGTTCCTATGCCGCCGAACAAATGCCCGAAAAAGAATTTGTCCTCTTCAAAGGATTCTGTCCGGTGCACGAAGAAGTTATGGAAATTGACGTGAAACTGGCCCGGGATGAGAATCCTGATGCCCTTTTTGTAGTGCACCCCGAATGCCGCCCCGAAGTACGCAAAGGGGCTGATTTCATTGGCAGCACCGGGCAAATGATTCGCTATATTGAAGAAAGCAATCATCACAGTTTCATCGTGGGTACCGAAAGTGGGATTTTACACCCGCTCATGACCGGTAATCCTGAGAAAAAAATCGTCAGCCTGACCTCCAACTTTATCTGTCCGAACATGAAAAAAACACGGCTGGAGCACGTGAGAGACAGCCTGCAACAAATGAAAGTACAAATAGAACTCGAAGCAGAACTGATGGAAAAGGCAAGACTGCCCCTGATGCGCATGCTGGAAGTAAGCTGACAGCCCAATTATTTCAACTATGAGAAGGTACCTTGTCAACCGGCCTTTGAATGAACTTCCTCACCGGACTTACGATGTGGTCATTGCAGGTGGAGGCTTATCGGGTTTGTATGCAGCTTTGCTGCTGGATGAAAAATATGCAGTTGCACTTCTGGTAAAGGAAGATTTGATGCAATGCAATTCATCGTTGGCCCAGGGGGGTATCGCTGCTGCAGTAGCCCGTGATGACAGCCCCGATATCCATTTTCGTGATACCATGCGCGCTGGCGCCGGTATGGCCGATGCTGAAGCCGTGAGATTACTGGTAGAGCAGGGACCACATGAAATACATCGCCTGGCTGCCATGGGAGTAGAATTTGATACAGATGATAAGGGGAGCTGGCTCACTACCTGTGAAGGAGCGCACCGCAAAAAAAGAATCCTTCATTGCGGAGGGGATGCCACCGGAAGAGTAATCATGGAAAAGCTGGTGGAAAAGGTGGGTCAAAAGTCCAATGTGGATATTTACAAACATCATTTCCTGACAGATATTCTTACCGACCATCATCACCGCACTGCCGGTGTAATAGCTTTTTCGCAGGAACCCACAGTATTCATGGCTCCGCGGGTAATCATTGCCACGGGAGGAGCAGGACAAGTTTATCCTTACACCACCAACGACAAAGTAACCACAGGTGATGGGATTGCTGCTGCCATAAGAGCAGGTGCAGAAACAGCCAATATGGAGTATGTGCAGTTTCATCCTACCGCCTTTTATAGCCCTGAAAGCAAAGACTCCCTATTTCTTGTATCAGAAGCAGTAAGAGGGGAGGGAGCTGTTTTACGAAATGACAAAGGAGAGGCTTTCATGGAAAAGCGACATCGGCTGAAAGACCTTGCACCCCGAGATATCGTGGCCCGGGAGATTTTCAGACAAATGGAACTATCCGGTCGGGAGCATGTTTGGCTGGATATTACTTCCAGAGACGAGATGTGGCTCAAAAACAGATTTCCTAATATATATAACCATTGTGAAAAACAAGGAATAATGCCTCACAGGGATTTTATTCCGGTAGTGCCTGCACAGCACTATCTGATGGGAGGTATTCAGACCAATCTTGAAGGGAAGTCTTCCCTGCCAGGATTGTATGCGTGTGGGGAAGCTGCATGTACAGGTGTGCATGGTGCCAACAGACTGGCTAGCAACTCTCTGCTGGAATGTGTAGTCTTTGCCGCCCGGGTTGTACAATCCATACATCAGGGGGGCGTTTTTCTGAATGATGAAATTGCATTTGAGCCTTCCGTCCTTGCAGGAAATTTAGAAAACGGAGATGAAATGAAAACCAGGGTAAGGAAAATGATGCAGGCCCATGGAGGTATCGTCCGCAATCCGCAGGGATTGGTGCATGCCATTGATTATATGAATGAGATTCTCTCTCTGACAGAAAAGTTGAACCTTGCCCACATTGAAGATTTTGAACTGGTCAACATGGCCACTGTGGCACGGGAAATATTGCTGGCGGCCCTTACCGACCGGGAAAGTGCCGGTTCTCATTATCTCGATGAGGAACCGGAAGATTTACTCAATGTGAGCTGGTAATGCTCAGCGAAAACCTTGAAAAGAAAAATGCTATGATGATAAAAAAAAGTGTCGAAAGAATTATTGAGCTGGCCCTCACCGAAGATATTGGAACCGGTGATATTACCACCAACAGTGTTGTGCCTGAAAATACGATCATAGAAGCCAGTTTCATTGCCAAACAAAAGGGGATCATTTGTGGCCTGGATGTTCTGCTGGAAGTTTTTGCTTACCTGGATCCTTCTGTAATGTGCAAATTATTTTTGAAAGATGGAGACAAAGTTGAAGAAGGTGATAAAATAGGTGACATTACAGGACCGGCGCATGCAATATTAAGTGGCGAGCGGGTTGCTTTGAATTTTTTACAGCACTTGTCGGGCATCGCTACCCAGGCCTATGTGTTTTCTCAATTGGTTGCAGATACAGATGTCAAAATTGTTGACACCCGCAAAACCACCCCTGGATTGCGTGTGCTGGAAAAATATGCCGTAAAAACCGGAGGAGGGTCTAACCACCGGATGAACCTGTCCGATGGCATTCTCATCAAGGATAATCATATCAAAGCGGCAGGCGGAATTGCTCCTGCGGTGAAAGCTGCCCGGAAAAATGCACCCCAGACTTTGAAAATTGAGGTGGAGGCAGAGTCTCTCATGCAGGTGCAGGAAGCCCTGGAGGCAGGTGCCGATATCATCATGCTCGACAATATGAATCTGGAACAAATGAAAGAGGCAGTAGAACTGATTGCAGGCCGTGCTCTCACCGAAGCATCCGGCAATATGGACCGTCAGGATCTCAAAGCTGTGGCTGCTACCGGCGTAGACCTCATCTCTATCGGAGCCCTAACCCATTCAGTAAAAGCAATGGATATTAGTTTGAAATTCAGATAGTAAAGCCCCATCCATCTTTATCAATTTTATTGCAGTATTCGATAGCTTTTTGAACCAGTGCTAAATCTTCCTGAGGAATTTTTCCCGCATATTTAACCAGTTCTTTGAATAATGATTTTTTTCTGCGCCGGTTTTCTGCACCATACCATTAACTACCACAATTCCGCCCTTACCAGGGCTTTAGTTTTTTATTAATTGTATGTAAATCATTGAGAATAGCAACTCCTATTCGTAACCAAAGCCCAAGGAAGTACTCACTTAAACTTTGTACAATGCGCACCCCGGCCTTGGAGAATTCCCGGTAACAAGTCTTAGTGAAACGGAGCTTTTTGAAAAGTTTGCAGTTCGGCAAGCGGAAATCTCTATTCAGTGACTAAATCCTTAATTGCCGAACATTCAAACTTTTAGCGGAGTGAACTTAGACTTGTCGGGAATTATCCGAAGCCTTGATTTTTTGCTTCTTTTTGATCAAGCAAAAAGATGAAGAAAGATAAAAATTAGTAGCATCTATGGTCGCTGCTTTTGTCATTATCGCTTACGCGAAAAGGGGGACGTTAGTACTACCAATGACTGATTATGTGTTTTATTGATATTATGATTTTTATTCTTTGCTTTGAAGATGTTTTAATCAATCAAAGATTTTTCCTATGCGCCGGCCACATAATTAGTTCGTTGAATAATGATTGTTTTCCGGCGCCGGTTTTCCTTGTCATATCATTAACCACGGGCTGACACCCGTGGCTACAATAATTCCGCCCTTAACAGGGCTTTACTTTCTGATTAACAGAATTATAAAACTTATCCCAGTCACTTCGATCCCGCAACTGTGGTAGAGTAGTTTATCTTCAACAAAATCTGAATTCGCAAACTTTACCAGATAGAAAAGTCACTTTATCACTTTCTCCCATCCCACTCTGGAGAAATTGCGGTAGATGATAAACCCTGCCACGGCTGCAATGACCAGAAATATGGCTGCAGACAGATATTGTCCAAAAATCAAGCGACCGATACCAAAAAGGGAAAACAATACCAGTATACATCCTGAGAAATAGTTGATGGCCATTACGCCAAAACCCTTGTCTCCCTTCACATGGGGCATCTGTGCTGCAATGGGTTTCCAGCCAGCACCGCCGGGATGCACTCTTTCGTAAAACTCAAGCAGCTTCTCGTTTTTGGTGGGCTTGGTGAGGAAGGTAACCGTTAACCACACTACTGTTGACCAGGCCACGATGATGATCAGTGTAGGTTCGAAATCGAGCTTGTAATGGAATGCCAGGATAGGATAAATGAAATAGGGGGCAATCATGGCGGCAATTTCCGACCATGCATTGATGCGCCACCAGAACCATCTGAGCAGTAAAACTACCCCGATACCACCGCTGCAAGCCAGGATAAACCTCCATGCATCACTGATGCGGTCGAATTGGGTGGTGATGATAAGAGAGAATATAATCAGCAGAAACGTGGTAATTCTTGACACTTTCACGTAAAATTTCTCGTCAGCTCCGGGTTTGATAAAAGGTTTGTAAAGGTCGTTGACAATATACGATGTGCCCCAAACGGTTTGTGATGCGATGGTTGACATGTAGGCCGCAAAGAAGGCCGCCAGCAAAAGCCCCATCAGTCCGGAGGGTAACAAATCGCGGATGACCATAACGTAGGTGGCTCCTTTGTCGGTAGCATCGGGGTACATTACCAGGGCTGCCAGAGCTACGATGATCCAGGGCCAGGGCCTGATGGCGAAGTGGGCAATCTGGAACCAGAGGGTTGCCAGCAGAGAGTTTTTCTCGTCTTTGGCCGACATCATGCGCTGGGCCACATAGCCTCCACCTCCCGGTTCTGCACCCGGATACCAGCTGGCCCACCATTGAACACCCAGATAGGCAACCACGGCAACCACACTCATTTGCAGTACACCTGTGGCACTCACTTCTGCAGCATCGGAAGCCACCACCGGCAAATAATCAAACACCCAGTCCACATGTGCCAAAGATTCTTTCAGCCCGCTGATACCTCCCACATGTCGAAGGGCCACGATGGCCAGTATTATACTTCCTCCCATGGCAATCACAAACTGAAAGGTATCGGTGATGGATACGCCCCATAAACCTGATAGAGAAGAATATACCGCCACAAATATCATCATCATCCCCACCACCATCAGGTGTGCGCTGAAAGTAATTCCAAGCACAGTAAAACTGCTTATCCCAAAAACGGTCAGATCCGGAAACATCACCTGCAGGATTTTCACCATGGCCAGGTTTACCCATGCCATCACTACCGCATTCATAAATATACCGATGTATATCGCCCTGAAACCTCTCAGAAAGTGAGCTTCTTTGCCTGAATACCGGATGGCCACAAACTCTGTATCGGTCATGATACCGGCTCTGCGCCAAAGGCGGGCGAAGAAAAACACGGTAAGCATCCCGCCAAATAGCATGTTCCACCATAGCCAGTTACCGGCAATTCCTCCCTGGGCCACCAGTTCGGTAACTGCCAGCGGAGTGTCGGCAGCAAAGGTAGTGGCTACCATGCTGGTACCTGCCACATACCAGGGCAAATTGCGTCCGGTAAGAAAAAAGTCGCTGGTGCTCTTGCCCGCGCGCTTCGACATATACAGGCTGATGCCCATACTGAAAACAAGGAATCCTCCTATGATAAACCAGTCTAACAGAGAAATGTACATAGTAGTAAATAATTAGCTGATAGTTATGATTGATGTTATCTTTCAATTGATTTGGTATGCTCTGGATTAAATCTCAATTTGCCGCTAATACCCAAGAGAACCGCAAATTTAAAAACTTTCACCGCCTATACTTATAGTTTTTTGATAATTATTACTGGTGTGCTTATAGAACTTGGATAGATGACTAATTAGTAAGAAGTCGATAAGTTATTTAATGAATTGTAAATAAGGGTGTTGAATTGATGTGGCTCTGTTGGCTAAAGCCAACGGCAATGGACATGAGTCTGCAAATAAATTGTTAATGGTTCTAATGAACTGAAAAGTATATATAAACTAACAGAAGATTCAGTTTTTTTCAACTAATAAAAATGCATACTTCCATCTGAGCACCCACTTCATATTTATTTATAGCACTACACTTATCTATTGCCGTCAGTTTTAACTGAAGGATAAATATGCTTAAAAGTTTAGGGGGCTTAAGCTCATTTTCCGACATTGGATAAAAATCTGCAAGGCAAATAACTGATTGTTTTTAAATTAACTGCACTACACTTATCTATTGCCGTCAGTTTTAACTGACGGATAAGAGATGCTCAGAAGACCAGGGGGCTTCAGCCCCATTCCGGATATTCATAGAAATCAAATTTAATTCCCTATTTTTGGCAAAAATAATCCTGAAAATACCTGTTATGACTATAAGAATTCAATCCATCGCGCAATTAATAGTATTGATGATGCTGATTTTACCATCATGCAGTTCCGGAAAATGGCCCGGCTCCGAAGATATTTCAGTCACCTGGGAAGTGCTCAGCAATACCTACAGCGAACAGGCTGCTGTAAAAGCTGAGTTTGTCATTGAGAACAACAGTGAAATAACCCTGGACGATAAAAACTGGGAATTGTACTTTAATAAATCTCCAAGATTTCTGCTTGGTGTAGATGAAACATCTCGGGTACAGGTTGAGCAAATCAGTGGCGACTGGTACCGGATTTATCCTTTGGAGGGATTTACACTTGAACCGGGGGAGCAGGTCAGTATCGTATATGAAAACCGGTTCTGGTGGATAAAAGAAACCGACGCTCCCAAGGGACTCTACTTTGTGTTCAGGGACGAGCAACAGCAGGAGGCCATTGTGGAAGTAGATAATTTCCGTATTCTGCCTTTCGAAAGAGATGAACAGCTTACCCGTCATAACAGAGACAGGGAGCAGATACCTACACCTGAATTCTTATTTACCCAAAACCAAACCCTTACAAAGCTGCCTGAAGAAGAGCTTATTCCTGTGATACCTTCACCTTTTTCGTTTCGTCAGAAGGGTGACAGTATATCCTTTACCAGTGATTATGTCATTGTATATGATGAAGGGCTGGAGTTTGAGGCTAAATACCTTCAAAACCAATTGAAGGCATTGTACGATCTGGATGTTCAGTTTCAACAAGATGGTACTTCCCATGAGAAAATGGTTGTGCTCACTACTGCAGACATTTCCGTAAATAACAAATCATCTGAAGCTTACACCCTTGAAATAAACGCTGAAAACCAAATACATATCACGGGTGCTGATGCAGCAGGGCTGTTTTACGGAGTACAGAGTTTCCTGGCATTGTTTGACCCCGCAGTTGCCTTGCACCCTGTGAAAGAGATGAATCTGCCGGTGGTTCGTATTGAAGATGCCCCCCGGTTTGGCTATCGTGGCGTGCATGTTGATGTGGCGCGGAATTTTCACGCTGTTCAATCGCTAAAAAAAACCATAGATATCCTGGCATTTTACAAAATCAACAACCTGCATTTGCACCTGACGGATGATGAGGGCTGGCGCCTGGAAATTCCGGGTTTACCTGAGCTTACCGGTGTAGGTGCCCAACGTGGACATACTTCCAAAGAGGCTCCGGCCCTGCATCCATCCTATGGCTCAGGTCCTGTTCCCTATGGAGACGGCAGCCATGGAAGCGGTTATTATACGCGGGATGAGTTTATTGAATTGCTACAGTATGCCCGCCAGCGTCATATCACAGTGATTCCCGAAATCAATATGCCCGGACATGCCCGGGCAGCCATCAAAGCCATGGAAGCTCGCTATCAGTATTATATGGAGAGAGGTGATGAAGCTGCTGCCGAAGAATTTCGTCTTATTGACCCTGAAGAAACTTCCGAATATCTTTCTGCACAGCTGTTTACCGACAATGTGATCAATGTGGCAAGAGAATCCACCTATCACTTTTTCGAAACGGTGCTGGATGAAGTGATTGAAATGTACCGGGTGGCAGAAGCACCCCTGGAAGTTATTCATGTGGGGGGTGATGAAGTTCCCCGTGGAGCCTGGGCTGCTTCACCCATGATTGATAAAAAGATGGCAACGTTGCCCCACATTGATAAGCCCGCCAATATGCATGCCTATTTTACGCAGCGAACCCTTGATATATTGCGTTCACGCGAATTGAAAATGGCCGGATGGGAAGAAGTGGCCCTGGAGGAAGCTCCCGATGGGGGACATATACACAACACGCGGTTTGCCGATGGCAATGTGATTCCCTATGTATGGAACAATCTCTGGGGTGCCCAGGATTTGGCCTACAGGCTTGCCAACAGAGGGTTTCCGGTGGTGCTAAGTCATGTTACTGCATTTTATTTTGATCTTGCCTACAGTAAAGATCCCCGGGAGCCCGGTTTATACTGGGCCGGATTTGTCAATACCCGCGATGCATGGTTTTACAGCCCCTACAATGTTTTCCAGACCACTATCACTGACAATATGGGGCAGACAGTTGATCCTGAAACAGCATACAGGGATATGGAAAGGCTTGAGCCTTCTGCCCGCAAAAACATTCTGGGGATACAGGCGCAATTGTGGAGCGAAACCATTGTTGGCCCTGAAAGGCTGGAGTATTACCTGTTGCCCAAACTGGTTGGATTTGCCGAATCAGCATGGGCCGGACCACGCAGCTGGGAAACTACCGATGGCCCTGTCAGAAATATGGAGGAAGTGGAGCAGCAATGGAACCGGTTTGCCAATACCCTGGCGCAACGGGAACTGCCCAGACTTTCCAGTCTGTTTGGTGGCTTCAATTACAGGGTACCCCCTCCGGGAGGTATCATAGAAAACGGCAAGTTGCTGACCAATGTTGAGTTTCCGGGACTCATGGTGCGCTACACCCTTGATGGTT
>JAABSE010000116.1 GCA_011390575.1 Sphingobacteriia bacterium | reverse complement strand
AATTTTTCGTGTAACTTGATAGGAAATCACCCGCAATCCCTTACGGCACTTACACTCAATCGTTGGCGGTAATTTATTCAAAAACCAATAAATAGAGATTAAAAATGTACCTAATAGATAAACCCTATGTTTCAGCGTTTCTTATTGACACCATAAAAGAAAATAACTATCAGTTAGTTGCCATAAAATCGGCCAAAGAATTAGTTGCTGATGATTCCTTACATTGGATAAGCGAAGAAGAAGCTATTGCAAGCTTAAAAAACAACCCTTCTCAACCGATATATTCCAATTCAGAAAATGCACTTGGTTGGATAGAAGAACACCTGGGGGAAAGTGAATTGTCAAAACAAATCAATATCCTCAAAAACAAGGCAGAATTCAGGGAGCAGATTAAAACCTTATTTCCGGAATTTAAGTTCCGGAAAATCAAGTTAGAAAACATTAAGGATATTGCTGCAGAAGAATTGTCATTTCCATTTGTCATAAAACCGTCCATCGGTTTTTTAAGTCTTGGTGTCTATATCGTAAAAGATATAAACGACTGGATGAAAGCAAAAGAGGAAATAACGTCGCAAAATCTGAAAAGTATTTTCCCGAAAAATGTACTTGACACTTCATATTTTATTCTTGAGGATTTTATTCATGGTGAAGAATACGCCATAGATTATTATCATAATGAAAGGGGCGAGGTGGTTTTGTTAAATGTATTACACCACCTTTTTTCATCCGGAACAGATACAAGTGACAGAGTTTATTCGACTTCTAAAGCAATTATCAATCAACATAAAGCTGAACTGGAAAAATTCTTAAGCATAATAGGAAATAAACTCAATTTGAGAAATTTCCCGGCTCACGCAGAGGTAAGAATAGATGAAAACGGAAAAATCGTTCCCATTGAAATCAACCCGCTTCGTTTTGGCGGTTGGTGTACTACGGGCGATTTACTGGGAATTGCTGTGGGGTTTAATTCCTACAAATGCTATTTTGAAAACGCTTGCCCCAATTGGGATGCTATATATCAAGGCAAAGAAAACAAAATATTTAGCATTATCGTTTTAGATAACAATTCAGGTATTCAACCTGCCGATATTGCTGAATTTGATTACAAAGCACTTGCTGATGATTTTGATAACCCTATTGCGATAAGACCATTAGATATTAACAAATACCCTCTTTTCGGCTTTGTTTTTGCCGAATCTGATTCCGGTAATAAAAAGGAGTTATCCGATATTCTCACTTCAGATTTGAGAAAATATATCATTATCAGGGAATAAAAACTACCACCAGCATTACAGGAATTAAGGCACTGTTGAGCCAAAAAAAGAGGCAGAAACGGTGAATCGTTTCTGTCTGTTTTAAGGAGTATTGCCCCTGGAGGGCACACACACAATGTATATAAAAAACAGGCGAAACAGTAACAAAATGACTATCAAGTGCCACCTATACCGGAGTTAATTGTGCCACTTTTAAATCCTTAGCTATAATTTCTCTACCGTATAATCATTGAAACCAGACCCTCAAAAGATTATGGCTGGATATACGGAAATTTAATTGTTGTGCTTAATTGTATGCCATAACAGCAAACCTATGAGAATAGGGAAAAACATGTTATCTTTGGATATAAATACTTAATACATGGATGATAAAGTTAAATATTGGCTTGATCTCTCTGATTATGACCTTGAAACAGCATTTGCAATGCTTAACAGCAAGAGATATTTATATGTTGGCTTTATGTGTCACCAGACTATTGAGAAAATATTTAAAGCCTATTATACATTCCTGAAATCCGAAACAGCACCCTATTCACACAGTCTATCCTATTTGGCAAAAAAAGGAGATTTTTACGAAGAATTCACTGAAGACCAAAAAGACTTTATTGACCAGATTGAGCCTCTAAATATTGAAGCGAGATATCCCTCACACAAAGAAAGATTGTTGAGAAGTCTGTCTCACGCAAAATGCCTTGAAATTATTGAGCAAACAAAAGAATTACAACAGTGGATAAAAGAGAAGCTATAAAAAAAGTTTTGCAATATAAGTTATTGCTTGCGAATCACTTTGACCTTGATTCAGTTTACCTGTTTGGCTCTTTTGCAAATGATACAAACAGAGAAGATAGCGATATCGATGTAGCAGTTGTTGTGCAAAACATCTCTGGGGACTATTTTGCAGTAAACCCTTTGCTTTGGAAGCTAAGAAGACAGGTTGATGATAGAATTGAACCGATTTTAATTGACAAAAACAATGATAAATCTGGATTCCTGGATGAAATTAAAAGGAATGGCATTGAAATAGGGTAATCAACAGCAATACAACCTCCCTCCAGCCATCCCTTCATTACCACACCTGAGCCTGAAAGGCTCTTACAACAAAGCCCGGGGTAAAGAAACATACCTGCAAGGCTATGGATCGAAACCCCGGGTATCAATGCATAAACACAAAAGGCGGTGCAGCAGAATGGTTATTAATGGCTCACAGGTGATTTCAACGCAATGGCAGAAAAATTCATCTCCGGCAGAACTCCCGGTTTGGTTAACAATGAGCGTAATTTGTAAATACGCTGTTCATCAGAATTTGCTTCTATGCGCTGTTTTGAAACAATACAACCTTTATCTGAAAAAAAAGAAAAGGTTGTGTTGGGAAATATTTATATTTGATGCTTTGAACCGAGCCATGACAATAATATTGACACACACGCGGATGATTTTAATTTCGCATCACGGTAAAAAGTAGGAAATCGAAATTGTTGGCGAGCTCCATCTGACCGACTTAATAAAATTATAAACAGATGAAAGGTACTGGTAAAGCAGCAAGGCGAGCGGGGTGAGATGTATGGTTTTCGGAAAGTATCAGGGAATACACCTGCACGCTTGCAGGTTCCCCCGGCAAAAGAGAAATTGCCGCAATGTGCAATAAAAATATTTCAGACAATATCCCATGAAATATTATTAGAGCAATGTGAGAATACGATTGTTGGGCACAAGCAAAAGCGTAATCGCACTGAATTAACAAACCGAATGAAATCAATACAAAACATTTATAAGTCGACAAGTAGGACAAGTTTATATATTATTGGAACATTACTTTTATCGATAGGTTTAAGTATCTACGCAAATATTCCAGATTACAATAAAATGTTTGGTGTAGTGTTGTATTTCAGTTCCTAGGCTCGATGATTTTAGGATATGTAGTCTCTCAGCATATTAATTTTTATAGAAATAATGATTGGAGGAAAATATAGTTAAGAATTTATGTATTTATGGTTGTACTATTTATTATGACAGATTTGTAAGTATTACTCCATCAGCTAATTATTAAACTCATGCTTGAAATTTTAAAGTTATACTGGAAAGTTTATCGACTGAAAATAGCTCTGGCAATTACATTAATAATAATCGGAACGACGTTATTGCTTCCGTTGTTAAAAGCGGAAACATTTGAGTTAGTTGAATCGTTGACTCAAAGTGCAATGACAATCGGATTATATATTATTATGACTCCTGTTTTTGTGATTGGTTATTACTTCTATAAAAAACAACAACAAGACAGAAATCCTGGTTATAAGTTAGAATTACCAGACATAAGTAACGTTGATATATATTTGAGAGTTTATACTGTTTATGCGACTTTAGCTTTCATCGCAAGTCTCTTCATGGACAATATATTTTCTTAAAAAATGCCAGTGCCCAACACTGTATATGCAAAATGGGCGATATCGTAGTTAATTCAAGGGCTGCATCCCGCTTTAAATTATCATGGTTTGATAGGTTTGAAGCCCGCAGTCGCCCACATTTGCATATACTTGTCCATTGTGGCAGCAAGCTAAATGAACCACACGATTCTAAATACAGTCCCACTTTCAGGAACGGTTCCAGAATTCTTTTTCAGGGACCGACAAGGGGAGTCCGCACTACGCTTATACTTTACCGTTGTGCTTGATTTAAACAGAGAGACGCGGGTTTGTTAAGGAAAAGATTGGGAAGTGTAAACGAGAAAAAACAGGAAATACCGGGAAAAGGATTTCTGCAAAATTCATTATTTATAAAAGTGATTTATTAAATGGAATATCTGGGTTCATGTTTATGCAAAGGAATTAAATTTAAAGTTATAGGTGACTTTGACAGTTTTTATTTATGCCATTGCAGATATTGTAGGAAAGACACAGGATCTGCTCATGCTGCAAATTTATTTTCCACAACAGCTAAACTGGAATGGATAAAAATGGAAACTGATATTAAAAAATTTCAACCACATAAAAGTAATCATGTGAAAGCCTTTTGTACAAATTGTGGTTCAGCTCTGCCCAATTTACAAATGGAAGGAAAACTTTTGGTAGTGCCAGCAGGATGTTTAGATACTAAATTAGAAAAACGACCTAATGCGCATATTTTTATCTCAAATAAAGCAAGTTGGGATGAGTCGTTGGAAGAAATAAATAAATTTGGACGTTTCCCTGAATAATAAAAGTATGTAAGAGATTTATGCCTGTTTTTTGATACAAATAGACATCGAGAAACAACTGAAAAAACTGCTTTTAGGGATTTAGAAAAACTCATAAAACTAAGCATACTGAAACAGAAAGGAGAAAAGAAAGGAACATATTACACATTAGATGTCTGAAAAATGTCCGATATATTGGCGTAATGTCCGAAAAATGTCCGAATAGCCCCACACAAGCCATACATATTAAGCCAGCATATATATCAACCACCGCACGTGCAGATTTTCTTAAAGAGCATGCCTCCTCAACAAGCGGGATGACTCTCGCCCGTAAGGAATTATCTTCTATGCGTGCTGTTTTGAAACAATACAACCTTTATCTGAAAAAAAAGCAAAGGTTGTGTTGGGAAATATTTATATTTGATGCTTTGAGCCGAGCCATGACAATAATATTGACACACACGCGGATGATTATAATTCGCAGTATGGTAAAACAAGAAGTGCGAGTATTGTTGGTGATTTATCCCGCTTGAGCGGGAACCTATTTAATTAAAAAATAAACAGATGAACCGAGCCATGACAATAACTATTGACACCCACGCGGATGGTTATTATTCGCAGCATGGTAAAACATGCTGTCAGAGTATTGTTGGCGAGCTCCATCTGACCGACTTAATAAAATTATAAACAGATGAAAGGTGCTGGTAAAGCAGCAAGGCGAGCGGGGTGAGGTTTGTGGTTTTTTGGAAAGTTTCAAGGATACACCTGTAAGTTGGTCAGCCAGCCCCCCGGGCAAGACACGAAATACCTCAACGTGCATAAAAATTATTTTCGGCGATAGGCCTCAAAAGAGTATTAGTGCAATGTGGGAATTTAATGGTTGGCAGCCACTTAATATAATGCACACACAGACAATGAACAGACTTGACAGACTAACAAGCATACTCATACAACTTCAATCGAAACGACTGACAACTGCTCGTGAAATAGCTGAACGATTTGAAGTTACAATCAGAACAATTTACAGAGACATTCAAACATTAAGGCTTGCAGGTGTACCCATTGGCGAAGAAGAAGGAAAGGGTTACTTTTTGGTTGAAGGTTATCGGTTGCCACCTGTAATGTTCACAACAGAAGAAGCAAGAGCCTTGTTAACAACAAGTAAAATATTAAACTACCATAGCGAAGATTCTCTTAAACAACATTACGAATCTGCACTTTTAAAAATAAAAGCAGTTTTATCACCCAAAAATAAAGACAAGCTGGAATTTTTAAATTCAAGAATCGGATTTCAAAAACCCTGGGCACCCGTAAGTTTGTATTTAGACAGCATTCAGCACTCAATTACAGAAAGCGAAAAGCTGAAAATAAAATATCAGTCAAGAAATGAGGAGCAATTAACAGAACGAATAATCCATCCCTATGCCGTTTATTTCAGTGGTGCTGTTTGGACAACCATTGCCTTTTGTGAGTTACGACAAGAAATAAGAGAGTTTCGCCTTGACAGAATAAAAGAGTTCAAAATCCAGCAAACCCATTTCGAGCCCGACAAGTCTTTTGGCCTTGAACGCTACCTGGAAGAACGGTCAAAAAGATTATTTTAGACCCCTGACAAAGGGTTGTCCTATGTGCGTTTTATCTTTGCTTTAAATTCAAACAAAAATGAATATGAAAGCAATTTTATTAATCGTCATTGCTTCACTTTTAATGAATGCAAGCGTGGCACAAACACAAAAAAGAATGACCGCAAAACAAATCACAATCCGGGAAAAAAAAGTTGAAATCAATTATTATCAACAAGGAAAAGGCGACACCACAATTCTGTTTATACACGGCTGGTGCATTGATGGAGCTTATTGGGAAAATCAGGTAGAATATTTTTCTAAAGATTACAATGTTTACGCAATTGACCTGCCGGGATTTGGCAAATCCAGAGCCGAAAGAACCCACTGGACAATTGAAGAATATGCCAGGGATGTAACAGCTTTCATTGACACAATGAACCTTAAAAATGTTGTAATCGTCGGACATTCAATGGCAGGTGAAATTATGTTGCAAACAGCATTAACCAACAATCCCCAAATATCAGGCATTGTAGGTGTTGACAATTTCAAAATCATCGACGTTGAATTTACACCAGAGCAAATGAAACAAATGACCGGTTTTTTTCCAATGCTCGAAAAGGATTTTAATAATTCAGCACCTGTATATGCAGATATGATGCTTTTTCACCCTACAACATCAGAGGAGGTGAAAGACAGGGTGAAAACTGATTTTGCAAATACCGATTCCGTTATTGGCTACGAAACATTTATGAACCAAATGCAATATGCTAATAACGATGCACAAAGATTAGAACAACTTAATTACAAGTTGTATTTAATAAATAGTGATGGTTTCCCAACAAACGAAAATGGATTGAAAAACCATTGTAAAAGTGGTTTTCAAGTGGAAACTATCTATGCAACTGGTCATTATCCAATGATAGAAAAACCAACAGAGTTTAATTTAATATTAGAAAAAGTGCTGAAAGGAATTAAATAAACTGCTGAAAACAAGGACTCAAGCCCAATGACCGGCTGCAACAAAGGAGGCAATACGACCCAAATGGGTCCATCCCGGTTTTACCTAGGAGCATTATGTTATTTGTCTGCCCATATTTTTACATATTGATCTTTTTGCTCTTGTTTAACAGGGAATAGTTTGCTGAAAACAGCAATGGCGATGAAAGCAAAAATAAATCCGGGTAATATTTCATATACATCAAAAAGTCCGCCTTCTAATTGTTTCCAGATTAATACGGTAGCTGCTCCGGTAATCATTCCGGCCAAAGCTCCGCCGGCAGAAATATTCTTATTGTATAACGACAGGATAATTATCGGCCCGAAAGCAGCTCCAAAACCTGCCCAGGCATAAGATACCAACGATAATACGGTTGAATCCTGATCGGTAGAGATGTAAAACGCAATCAAAGCTATCGCAATAACGGTAGCTCTGCCTATCCATACCAGTTCTTTGTCGCTTGCATCCGGCTTAATCACTTTTTCGTAAATATCGCGCGTTAAACACGAGGATGAAACCAGTAATTGCGAATCGATGGTACTCATAATAGCTGCAAGGATGGCTGCCAGCACAAAACCTGCAATCCAGGGATTTAAAAGAAGGTTGGAAAGGAGGATGAATATTTTTTCGCTATCCTCTAAAGCAACATCGTGAGCTGCAACATACGCAATACCAACAAATCCAACCATTAGCGAACCTACAATAGAGATGATCATCCAACTCATCCCCACATATTTGGCGGCATTCACATTTTTTACATTATTGATCGACATAAACCGAACCAGAATATGCGGTTGTCCGAAATATCCCAGACCCCAGGCAAGTAATGATATGATGCCTATAAATGTTGTACCCGTCCAAATATTCAGGTAGTCAGCATTAATGCTGCCTGCTATATGAATTGTTTCCGTAAGGCCACCAATTTCATGAATAGCAATAATGGGAACAATGATCAATGCCAGCATCATCAGGGAGCCCTGGAAAAAATCAGTCCACGAAACGGCACTGTAACCTCCCAGGAATGTATAAGAAACAATAACAATGGTTCCGGCAATCAATGCGGTTTGATAATCAAGGTCAAAAGTTGCTTCAAAAAGTTTAGCTCCGCCAACAAGTCCTGATGATGCATACAATGTATAAAAAATAAGGATTACAACAGAAGATACAATGCGCAGATTTCTGCTGTTGAAACGGTTGGCTATAAATCCCGGTATGGTAATGGAATCATCGTATTTCTCGGTGAGAACGCGTAATGGCCGTGCGATATAATGCCAGTTTAAGAAGGCTCCGATGGTTAGGCCTATGGCAATCCAGCTGCCACTGATTCCTGTAATATACATTAATCCGGGAAGCCCCAGCAGCAACCATCCACTCATATCAGAAGCCCCCGCAGACAATGCTGCAACAACCGGGTTCAACCCCCGGCCTCCTAAAACATAGTCGGAAATATTTTTGGTCCGGAAGTAAAAATAGAATCCTATCGCAAGCATCCCTGCAATATAAATCGAAAAGGATATTATGGTGGCTGTATTCATCATAACGATAAAAATAAAGTTAAATCCTATTGTCTAAGCCCCCTAACTTGCCGGACAAAAATTAACTTACCCATTCAGGACAGTAAATTAGAAAACCATAAGTAAAAGTAAGGGAAAAATTCAACTTAAAAAAAAGCTTCAGATTCTCAGAGAAAGAGAACCTGAGGGGATGGAGATAACCTGCGGTCTACCGGAGCAGGGTGTTTATGCGTTTAGAATTACGAATACAGGCATCGGATGAGCTTTCTGAAATTCAATCCAGGTGAAAAATCGTAATTCGTAAATGAAATTTTGCAATTGAAAATTGTAAATTCGTTATTTAAAAACTTAAGCTCAAACTATGACTACAACCCCCAAACATGACGAGCAAATGGCAAAAATGACCTTTGCAGCGGTTTACCCCCATTATCTTACCAAGGTAGAAAGCAAAGGAAGATCAAAAGAAGAGTTGCACCAGGTAATAACATGGCTGACGGGTTTTGATGATAAAAAATTGCAGGAGCTCATGGATGAGAAAGTGACTTTTCAAACATTTTTCCAGAGGGCAAAACTGAATCCCAATGCTCACCTGATAAAAGGTGTCATCTGCGGCTATCGCATAGAAGAAATCGAAACCC
>JAABSE010000115.1 GCA_011390575.1 Sphingobacteriia bacterium | reverse complement strand
GATGCTCCGGTGGGTGTGGGAGAGAAGAACGGGCTGCGACTGGCTATGGCGGAAAATAAAATATACTTTTGGGCTGCCTACGGAGGGGAACCCGGAACGACAAACTACTCATCACTGACAGACTTTTATGCATACGATATCCCCACAGACTCATGGAGCAAACTTCCCGATGCTCCTTTTGGCAGTGATTACGGATTGAGCACTGCCTGGGGCAAAACCCCGGAGGGAGAGGATGCCATTTACATTATCAAAGGAAGATGGACCGGCCAAAGGACATGGTTTGCCCGTTATTCCATTGCCAGCAACCTGTGGGAAAACGATCTTGCTCATCAGATTCCCTGGCGCGAAGATCTGGGCAATCCCTATTCCGGAGACGGTTTTCAGGACTACCCCCGCAATGGAGCTGTAATGGTTTATACCGATGAGGACTACATCTATCTGTTTCCGGGATCAGGCTACAGCTATGAAAAATACGACTGGTATCGCTACAGCATCTCGGATAATACATGGGAAGATATGGGAGAGCTCCCTCACCGTCAGGGTCCCGGAAATGCTGCAGTATGGGTGAGAAGTGAAGATGCCGGCACCGAACAGGACTATTTATACGTGCAGTTCGGAACCAGCCCTTCAGGCAATTATACAGATGCAGAATACTGGAGGTACGGCCTGCAGACCCAACAGTGGGAAAACATGGCAGACCACCCCTTTGGAGCAGATGATGGTTCAGCCCTGGTATGGGATGGAAACGAATATATTTATCACAGCCCCGGCGCTTACCAGGAACAAAGCTGGGATACCGGCCACAGCCAGAAACGCGAATTGATGCGCTATCATATACCCACCAACACGTGGGAACAAATGGAAAAGACTCCGTATAACCGCTGGGGTGGCTGGGATGATGGAGGAGGAATGGTATATGCAGGCAATGCCATATATGTAATGAAAGGTGGCGATGATATTGCCTGGGCTGAAGGTGAAGCACCTGCATCCGGTGGCGCCATTCCTACAAGCATGTTGTGGAAGTTTCTGCCGGGAGAAAACAATTTTCAGCTAAGTGTTCAGCCCTCTGCAGGAAACGGGAGTATAAATCTTGAACAAGGCTCACGCCTGTATGCCCGGGGAAGCCAGGTTCAGATTACTGCCATACCCGCCGATGGATGGCAATTCAGCAAATGGCTGGTTAACGGAGAGTTTTTCTCAGGCAACAACAGCAATACCCTGGTAATGGAAGAGAACAAAATCCTTCAGGCTGTTTTCACCGAACAACATACCTCTGTGGAAGTTTCGAATCAATTGAACATAGCTGCTTTTACCCATAATCAAACCTTCTACTTTCAAACCGGAGAACCCGGCACTCATATTGAGTTGTTCGATTTGCAGGGGAGAAGAATCTGGGAAAAACAAAACATTCCGGAAGGAATGCATAGCTATCGGCCCGGAGTTGCAGAAGGAATATATATTGCACGATTTTCTGTGGTCAACCGACAGCAAAACATTAAGCTGAAATTCAGAAAAGAATAAAAAAGGTCAGGATTGTTTCACCTTATCAACGTCGTCAATGAGGGAGAAAAACTGCCTCACAGATTTCACATCACATTGTAAAGCCTCCTTCAGCGTCCCCTCAAAAGCCACACGACCTTTTTCAAGGTAGATAATTTTGTTGGCAATTCTCAAAATACTCGATACCTCGTGGGTAACCATAACGATTGACATACCGAGTTGTTCTTTGAGGTTGAGGATAAGCTGGTCCAGGGCTTCAAGGGAAATGGGGTCGAGCCCTGCGCCGGGTTCATCGAAGAACAATACCGGTGCATCCAGGGCAATAGCCCTGGCCAGGGCAGCTCGTTTGAGCATACCTCCACTCAGTTCGGAGGGAAAGAGATCTTTGGCATAGCCCAGATTTACCAGCCCCAGTTTCATTCTCACAATATCGTCCACCAGATTGTCGGGTAAGTTGGTGTGCTGCTTCAGGGGGAGGGCAACATTTTCACCTACGGTCATTGAATTGAGCAATGCGCCGTTTTGATAAAAAACACCCATGCGCATATACAGTTTCTTTTGTTCATCTTCCGAAAGATCGGAAATATCCTTGTCCAGCACATTTATCTTTCCTTTGACCACAGGGTAAAGTCCGAGAATATGCTTCAGAACGGTCGATTTCCCCGAGCCACTGGATCCCAGAATAATAGTAACTTCACCCTTGAAAGCAGAAAACGAAACATCCGTCAAAACCTCGGTATCTCCGAATGAAGCGCCCAGATTGCTTACTTCTATGACTCTTTCTTTCTCCATATCTTATTTTTAGTAAAATAACAAGCCCAGAATACTGTCTGCAATAATAACCAATGAAATAGCCACCACCACTGCAGCAGTGGTTGCTTTGCCGACACCTTCAGCCCCTCTCACCACTCTGAATCCGTAAAAACTTCCGGTAAGCACAATCAGACTGGCATACACCTGGCTTTTTACAAAAGCAGTTATCAGGTCTTTGTTACTCATTACATCCCCCATGCGATTGACAAATATTTCAGGAGTAATATCCAGGTAAAAGTAGGCTGCGACAGCCCCTCCAAGTATGCCAGACAAAATGGCAAGTACGATTAAAAAGGGTACTGTAAGCAAACTGGCATACAGCTTGGGAACCACTACAAAGCGAATGGGGTCAAGCCCCATGGTTTTAAGGGCATCGAGCTCAGAGGTAACTTTCATGGTGGCAATTTCTGCAGCTATGGAAGAACCACTTCTGCCTGCTACCAGAATGGCGGTAATCAGGGGACCCATCTGGCTCATCATTCCAATCACCACCAAATCAACGATATAAATATTGGCCCCAAAACTTCTGAGTTGCTGCGCTGATTGCAGTGCTAAAACCAGTCCGATAACAAATGACATAAACACAATTATCAAAAACGCATTCACCCCAATCAAAACAGCCTGGTTGGCAAACTCTCCTTTTCGCCTTACTTTTTTTCTGAACAAGTCATAAATAGCAAAATAGAAAACATTGGCCGCCAATTGAATAAACCCAAATAAATAAGAGGTAAAAAATTCATACGCTCCATTGCCCACCGATTCAAACAGACCGGTTTTGGTCTTGGCAGGGGGATCATCAAATTGTTCCGGTTTGAATAATTCAATCTTTTTTAAAATATTGTCTCTCCCCCCTTCCATTCTTAGCTGGACTCCTGCCTGCCCCAGTTGTTTTTTGACGTAAAACAAAGCAGTAACCCCTGCACTGTCAATGTCTTCCAGTTCGTCAAGATTAAAAACAAAGTCGCCGGATTTCTGTGACCTAACTCTTTTTAAGACCTTACGGGTAAACCCGGGCACGACAGGGAGCATCAATCCTCCGGAAAGAAAAAGCGTTTGATGATCTAAACGATACTTCGTACCATTTTCAAGTATTATTTCACTGGATACAGAATTCTTCTTCATGAGAAAACCATTTGATAGTGGATCATTTCCGGGTTGTGATGTTGAGAATGAATGGGCAGTCACCCGGCTCAATCAAAATTTTACAGACAAAACCTTCCTGTTATTCTGCAGGAGATAGCCCGAAGTAAATTTTGCCCGTGAAATAATTCAATTCTTCAAAAAAGATGTTGTTCACAGCTACGGTAAACAAGTTCAAATCTCTGGATTCCAACAACCTGCGATTGTCTGTAATATACCTTTCGATCCATTCACCATCGGCAGTTTCCAGCCGGAACTCAAGATGCAGGCGGGCATAGAAATCCTTTCGTTCTCTTACCACTTCCAGGTTGTGGACGATGGTTTTCAGCCGGTAATCAGGTTGCACATTCCAGAACCGGGTCTGGGTTTGGGAAAAGACTCTGTTGTCGGCAAAATACTGTTCCAGAAAAACAGCAAACCCCTGAGCGGGTCTGATAGCCCATTGGTTGTTTACAAAATATTGTAACTCCTGCTCATCTTCTCTCATGGCAATCTGGGTAGAAGCGTAAGCCGGGTTCACGTCTACCTCAGCTAACTCAAGAACATAAGGGAGCATTTTCATGGTATCGGTCACGGGAGGATCCGACGGATATTCTACCAGAAAAAATCGTGGTGCTACAGGCTTACTGCTGCGACACCCGGCCAGCACTAGGGTGGAGACCATTAGAATGAATAATATTTTTCTTGTGAGCATACAACATTCTTTTAAAGTTAGTACCATATATCATTCACCTGCATGCAGTCAATCGGAAGATTTTGAAAAAAACAACATCAGCAGCCAATTAAGGCCGGAAATATGTAGTTTTACTGCAACCTTCTGTCGGGAATATCACGTGCTCTTTGCCCCCGAATCAAAATAGAGGGGTCTGTATTGATTTTCCGGGAAACTTCCTGCAGGTTATCCAGCGTATGTTTCAACAACATCAGATTGTCTCCCAAATCCTTACTGCCCCTGTCAATATCTCCGTCGATCTTAACCAGCATTTGCTGAGTCTGTGCGGCAGTACTGGCAAGATTTTCAATCAGGCTATTGAGATCGGTTTCCCGCAGCGTAACAGAAATATCACGAATATTCCCCAGGATCTCTCCCAGGGTATCGCCTTGCATCAGCTCATTGAGCTTGTTGCTGGCGGCCATAAAATCAACCGCAGTAGAGTCGAGCCTTCCGGTCAGCGAATTGGCAAAAATCACAGATTGCCTAAGGTCTTGTCGATTCTCCACTACCACTTCAGTAATGAGGTCAAAAGACTGCTGAGCATTTATTGAAAGGCGGGATATGTTATCCACTGCTTCAGAGAAACGTTCCAGGTTTTGCGGCTGCGTAAAATCTATAAGATTATTAAGGACCTGCTCAACCTTAAAGGCTATCTCCTCTGCTTGCCCGCTGATATCTTCCACCAGCGAAGTACCCTGCTGGATAAACTGTTCCTCTTCCAGAAAATCTGCTTCATTGCTTCCTCCGCGTATCTCGATGGTTTTCAAACCCGTTATACCCATAGAAACGATATCTGCAGTGGCATCCTCTTTCACCGGAGTGCCCTCCTTGAGAGAAAGCTTGACAATGATCTGGTTCACATCATCCGGATCAATGGTAATACTTGATATACTTCCAACATTGATTCCCATATATTTCACAGAACTACCCACTTCCATCCCACTTACCGAAACGTCTCGGTAAGCTACATAGTATACATCTGTTTTTTCAAACAGTCTTTTGGCAGTGAAAAATCCTATGAGTATAAGAAGCAACAAGGAGGTGAACATAATAAAAATGCCCAGGCGAATTTTTTGCGCACGTCCTTTCATAATTAACAGCTTATATTAGTAAATACCTTGTTGACTACATCTATTTCAATTCTGTAAATATACAAAAAAATAAGAGGGCAGTGGGTTTGTGTAAAACTTAAGACCCGGATTTCCGGAATAAAATATCAGGTAAAATAAAAAACACCAGCAGGCTTATTCCTCAGGTGAGGAAAAAACCCTTTCCAGACCGATAGCCCTGTCATGAGAGTAAAAAACCATTTTTTCGGGCTTCATGGGTAAGCTTTCTTCCCAGTACATCCAGGGCCCTTGTTTTCTGTTGGCAGTGAAATATCCTCTTCGGGACAGATATCCGGTTTCATGAAAAAACTCCCACAGCCCTGATGCCTGGCCGTTAAGATACGATCCTCTTTGCTTGAGCCGTCCATTGGGATGATAGACAATCCATTCTCCTTCAAACAATCCTTCCCGGAACTTTCCTAAGGTATACGGATTGCCATCGGGGTAAAAAGATTTCCATGCCCCCTCTTTCTCACTATCTGCATATTGACCTGACTGGCTTTTAACACCATTTTCGTGATATTCAACATAAGGTCCGTTGAGCAGCCCTTTGTCATATATCGCCTCAATCATAACATTCCCGGAAGGATAAAAGGCTTTATAATTGCCGGCCAATGCTCCTTTCTCATAAAAGCCCACTCTTTGCAGGCTACCGTTTTTGTAATAAACAAAAAGAGTATCTTCAAATTGTCCCTGCACTTTCTGCCCCTTGTAATTAATGGCACCATTATCATAATACTGAAGAAACGCCCCTTGCTCCTCTCCCCGGAACATTTCGCTTTTCTTGTACAGCGTGCCATCCGGATAATTTTCCATGTGAACTCCATGAGCCAGTCCGTGCTGATACTCTGTTGCACTTTCCACTATCCCTGTTTCGAAATAAACGGTAAACCGGCCATGCAACCTGCCGTTTACATAAGTCCCTTGCTGCATAAGAGGTCCGTGCTGAAAATACGATTTGTACTCGCCATTCCTGACCCCATTGGCAAAATTAATCTCCTGGTGTAAAGCGCCATCCGCATAAAAAATCTGCCACAAGCCAACGGGCAGGTTGTTTTCAAACACTCCCTGCTGTCGCAAACTTCCATCAGGCAGGTAGTACCGGTAGGGTCCGTGTTTAACAGTATCCTGTTCCTGAAGATACCCCTGAAAAACTTCTTTAATTGTTCCCGTGGCCGGATAAGCCACCTTAAATTGACGGGGTGGGGAAAAGGCATTTGCGGAACAGGCGAAACTGAACAGGACTATTCCGGAAACCAAGGAAAGAAATAGTTTTACGCAGAAGGGTTTAATCAACATTGATAGTTATTTGTGTTCCTTTCAGAGATGCACTACCCGGATAATCCAGAATGGCAGCAACGGAATAGGTTCCGGTGGGAAGTTCTGCAGGCATAACCAGTTCTACCGTTCGGGAAGATTGCGGATAGGTGCTGACATCGATGGTTCGAAAACGATGCTCCTCTCCGGTTTGCAAATTGGAGGCAATCAGGAAAACTTTCCCTGTAGTGATTCGTTCTCCGAGGTTATCGAGATTTACAGTAAACATCCTCTCCTCCGGGTTTGGGCTTTCTACCTCCTGCAGGTTATTAATTTCAATCCTGCCGGCTTCTCCGGTGGCCGGAATATATGAGAGGTAAATATCTATTCTTCCCGCCAGGCTCAGACCGGTCTGCAAGTCTCTGTCAGCAGAAAAAGCGGTTTGTTCTGCGGTAGTAACAAAGCTCAGGATCCCCCATAAAGAGCTGAACTCGTCGTCGGGAGCCTGCAGATTCAATTGTACGGTGCCTGATTCGTTAGGCTCAAGCTCAAGAAACCCGGGATTAAGATTGACCCAGCTGGCAATGGAGTTCTTGGTTGAACCAGCGGGCAGCATTTCCATCTCTCCGTCGCGTTGCACCAGGAAGTCCTGCATTCGCAGGGTAATAGTTTCTTTGCGATTGCCATGATTTTTTATGGTAACCGTGCGGCTTTGTGATTCACCCGGGGCAGTGTTGAAAACCACCCGAACCGGTGCTACTTCAAAATCCTGTGCCACCAGCCATTGCGGTAGGACAAATAAAATGCTTAGAAATAGAAAAAAACGAAAGAAAAGATTAATCCTGGTCATTATGCTTGTTTTTAGTGTAAATCCTTTGGGTATTAGTGCTATAATGTTATAATATAAAAAAATGTTAACCCCATTTCATTCCCGCGCACCCATATTCAATGGAAGGAGCTTTGGGTTGCTGCAAAAAAACAAAATTATGCAAATTATTCAGAAACTGACCCACCGGAAAGAAAATTTAGTCTTTTATCCGAAAAAGATATACCTCACTGTAACTATAAAAGGGGTAGGAAAGTATACTCATAGGAGCAAGACAAAACACTGCGGTAAACCCTTTATGCTCAACAGGTGAAATCACCCAAAGAAAACAGGTTAAAAACCTATTCAAATATTATTGTAAATTTGTAATCACCAAAACAACAGGGCCCTTTATGAGAAAACTTTTACCCCAGCTACTGTGCAAAACCCTTACAATAGTATTGTTTGGGGTTTTCTTTTTTACTGTGGCCGGTGTTCAGGGACAACATCAACAGGTGCTGAGCCAAACGGTACTGGAGCGCATAGAACGACTTGAAGAGCTTGTTGAATATTATGATAACAGGGAAGACCCGGCTCTCGCCGCATCCTACCTTACGCAGATAAGCTATATTTACTGGGAAAACCAAAGGCTTGAAAATGCCGCTGAGAACTTTCAGCGTGCAGCACCCTATTTTGAAAAGCTCAATGATCTGGAAAATCTCCAGAATCTTTACAGCAACATCGGACTGATTTATTTAGACCTGGAAGACATCAGCAATGCAGATCGGGCCTTCACCAGCAATCTTGATGTATGCAGACGCATGGGCGAACCCCAGGGCATTGCTACCGCACTGGTGGATCTTGCCTATGTAAAAAACCTTGGCAATGACCACAGAGAAGCCATCAGACTGCTGGAAGACGCACAGCAGATTGCCCTTGAAATCAATTATGAATCCATATTATCCAATATATACCGCCAGCTGGCAACCAGCTATACCAATATCGGTAACATCAGAAAAGGGGAAGAATTCCGCCAGAAATACAATGATATGAGGGAGCACCTCAGTCGACAGACCATGAGGGGGGAATTCCAGGAAAGAGAACAACAAAGCCAGGTGGAGATTTTGCGTCAACAGGCAGAGGCGCGCGTGCGTGAGCTGGAGATGGAAAAAAATAAAATTCAGTTTCAACTGGAGCAAGACTCTGTTGCTGCAGTATTAAGAGCACAGGAAGACTCCCTGTTGCAGGCAAGACGTGTCGAACGTATTCAACGCCAAGACATTGAACTGCTGGAAAACAAGGCCCAACTCAACCAGACCGAAAACGAGAGACTGCAGGCGGTTCAGAACTTTCAACAGCTGGTGATTTATTCGGTACTGGGAGGATTGGTATTGGTATTGATTCTGGCCGTTTTCATGTACAGAAGCAACAAAGCCAAGCAAAGGGCCAACAAAGCCCTGGCGGCGAAAAACATTGAAATAGAACAAACCAACGATAAGCTCCAGGTTGCTTTTGAAAAAATTGAAGAGCAAAACTTCCGCATCACCCAAAGTATTACTTACGCCCGCGAAATACAACGTGCACTGTTTCCGCCCATCGAAACCCTCAACCACTTCCTGCCCGAATCCTTCATCTTTTTCAAACCGGTGGATTTGGTAAGTGGTGACTTTTACTGGTTTAGTGAAGTGGGTGTAGATGTGCCCAAACATAAGGAGCTTCAGATTGCAAACTCTCAGGGCGAGCAAACGGCCGAACTTACAGAAAACGGTGCATGGCTGCCCTTCCGGGGGGAGAAATTTATCCTTACTGCCGTTGACTGTACAGGACACGGTGTCCCGGGAGCCTTTATGTCGATGATTGGCTATAACCTGCTGGACTCCATCACCGGCAGCGGGACTACCCAGCCCGACAAAATACTGAGCAGGCTGCACAACGGAGTTCGCACAGCCCTGAAGCAGGATGAAACCACCAACCGCGACGGGATGGATATTTCGCTTTGCACCATCAATAAAAAAGATCGCACGGTAGACTTTGCAGGAGCCAACAACCCGGTTATCTACATCACCGAGGGTGAAATGCATATGATAAAAGGTGACATGATGGCCATTGGTGGCAGTCATAAAAAAACAGATCGAACTT
>JAABSE010000114.1 GCA_011390575.1 Sphingobacteriia bacterium | reverse complement strand
CACGCATCACGTATTTTTTGCTGATAATGGCTTCATCGCTGATTGGTTGTATTTCTTTTGCCATGGATGGTTAGTCTTTTTCTTTATTAGTTAGGAAAATAGGAAATAACTTGTTACATTATGAACAACATGTTCGAAGCAATGACAGCCACCTGATTGTACCTCTTAAAAGCAAAAGCAGCCCTGAAAAACTCAATACTGCATCAACGTTTTCCGGAAGTGGAAACACTTCCCGAAAGAGAAAAATCGGTACTAATGGAAATTATGGGCGCCTATACAGAATACTCCTCAACCGGCAACTCCCTTTCCGCTGTAAAATCGTCCTTTACCTTTTCTGAAAAGTCATAACGGCTTTGTCTGCTACCGGAAAGCATTGAACATACTGCGATATCAACAATATAACAGTAAAATAACCAGAATATATTTTCCTGAAAACATTCTTTATTCTTAGCAGTTCAATTAATTTAGCGCAACAAAGCACAAGTTGCTTTTGGAAGCCAATATTCAAAGGAAAACAATCATAATCTACAGCGTTGATGAACATGAAAAAATCAAATATTCTTATCACCCTGCTCGCTATCGTTACCTTTTCTGTCAATGCGCCAGCACTTGCCCAGGATACGATTTTACCGGTAAACACTTCCACCAATGGTTTAATAGATGTATTTCTCGACTTTCATTCTCATGATCAATACATCAGAGAAAAGATAAATTTTGTGAATTATGTGCGTGACAGACAAATAGCAGATGTTCAGATTATGTTGAACAGTCATAGCAGTGGAAATGCCGGACGAAATTATGTTTTCACCTTTATTGGCAGAGAGAAATTTAAAGGAATGAATAACGAAATAACTTTTTGGGTACCCTCCACCAATACCGATAATGAAACCCGCAAAGGAATGGTTAATGCATTAACACTCGGCCTGATGCCTTATCTGGCCAACACTTCTCTTGCCAGTAAAATAACCATAAATATCAGCGATGTAGATACAGAAGAGAGAGAAGAAATGGCAGATCCATGGAAGAACTGGACTTTTGAGATTTATGGCGGGATAAATCTGCACCAGGAAAGAAAACAGAGCAGTTTTGATTCACGCTGGGGAGTTTATGCCGATAAACTTTCAGAGGATTGGAAAATAAGGGCAAGGCCTTACTTTAATATAAACCATCGATCATTTGTTACCGACGATTTAAAGATAACCAGAAATCAGTTCAGGCATGGTTTCGATGGGTTTTTAATCCGAAGCATAAACCAACACTGGTCAGTGGGTTTCTTTTTAGATATGCTTTCCAGCACTTTTCATAATATACTTTTTAATATTGAAGCCGAACCTGGCATCGAATACAGTTTTCTCCCTTACACAGAAGCCAATTACAGGGCAATAACCCTGGACTATCGTATTGGTGCAGGACATCACAGGTATATAGAAGAAACCATTTTTTTTAAAATGCAGGAAAACCTGTATCATCATTCTCTGAACTTTACCGCCAGACTCCAGCAACCCTGGGGTTCGTTTGAAGCAGGTATTTCGGGTTCTCATTATTTCCACGATTATACTGCCAACCGTATTTCCCTGGAGTCGGATCTCGAAATGAGAATCATCAAAGGACTGTCACTTAACCTGTGGGGTAGTTTTGAGTTTATTAACGACCTGGTGGCATTGCCCGCCGGTGACCTGTCGATAGAGGATGTTTTACTACAGCAAAGCCGGCAGGCAACAGATTACGAAGTCTCTGCACATGTAGGCCTTACCTATACTTTTGGTTCCCAATTTGTAAATGTGATCAATACCAGGTTTTGATTGTATGGACTCTCCATGAAAAGGGGATGGGTTATTGCCATTCTGTGAAGCTGTAGTAATCTTTCGCCTTGTGGTACTTCTTTATATTTAGTGGATAAGACTATATTTTAATAATAAATTAGATGCAAATCGTCCGTAGACGGAAGAGAATCCTCTTCGGTCTTCTGTCTATACCAATTGAATCAAGGCAAATCAAATTTCTTTCCCATTAAAAGTGCAGTAGAACCGTAAAAAACGATTTTTTCGCAGAGGGAATTACGCCGGCCAAAACCTTTTCCCCCATAAATCCTTATACTTACCTATGGAAACGCACAAATACGGGAAATTTGCCCGAAATAAAACCATACCACCGGAATTGAGGGATGTTATCCTGAAAGCGCTTTCTTTCTATCCGGATTTGATGGACGTAAAGATCGATTTTGAGTTCAATGAGCACATCCGTAAGTCAGTAATGCAGGCGCAGCCCCGGTATGTGAGCATGCTGAGGGCGCGCAGGCGAAGATCGTATCTTATCAAAATAAGCCATTGGTTTGCCCTGAAAGGAAAAAGGATGCCCATACATGAACTGCCGGAGGATGTGTTGGTGGGGTGGATAGGGCATGAGCTGGGCCATGTGACGGATTATATGCGCAGGAACGACTGGTCGATGCTGCTGTTTGGCCTTGGGTATTATACTTCCAAAAGCTTTATCATAGCCGCAGAAAGGGTAGCCGATAGCTTTGCCATTGATCACGGACTTGGGGATTACATCCTGGCCACCAAAGATTTTATTTTGCACCAGGCCGGCATGTCAGAAAAATATATCCGAAGAATAAAGAGATTGTATCTTCCCCCGGAGGAGATCATGCTGATGATGGAAAACAAACCGGTAGATGATGAATGACAGAAAATCCTTATGGGTGAATACCTGAACTGGCTTCTGCAATTTCTGAGTGGTAAACCGGCTGTTCCTAAGATTCTGATTCCTTTTCTACAAAAGCTTCCCATTCTTTAAAGTCTTCCTCTTTCATTACTTTGGCTACTTTCACCTGCCCGCCTTTTTGATTGGTTTGTTCGCTCCACAACTGAAAGAGGGACGCGGGTATTACTTTTGCCTCCACCGATTTGAGGGCTTTGCTTCGGGCTACTTTGTAGTTCTTGTTGTTGTCCTGAAGAATGGCATCAAGCTTTTCAGCAATCTCTTCTTCGTTCATGCTTTTTTCATCATCTGTACCCAGGTACCAGCGATGCAGATATTCACCATCTTCCATGATGGCAGCTACAGTAAACTCTTTTACATCCACAATGTCATTTTCAGAAAGCTCTTCCATAGCCCTGTTCATTTGAATAACAGATAGCTGAGAGCCCACCACATTGAGGTAATGTTTGGTGCGACCGGTAATTTTAATCTCACTTCGCTTCTTATCGGTAAATTTAATGGTATCGCCAATCATGTATCTCCAGGCTCCGGCCACCGTGCTGATGATAAGCACATACTCCACCTCTTCTTCTACATCTTCAATTCTCAGCGCTTTCACTCCCTGGCGGATACTACCGTCCTCATTGATGTTTTCAGGAGTAAAGGGGACAAATTCAAAATACACACCGTTGTCGGTTATCAATGCCATGGCATCGGTTTCTTTGCGAATTTGAGTGGCGAGATAACCCTCGGAGGCCAGGTAGGTGTCGATAATAATGATGGGTTTGCCACAAAGGCGCTCAAAGCTTTTTTTATATGGGTCGAATGCTACGCCGCCTGAGGTGAAAACCATGAAGTTGGGCCATATCTCATGAATATTTTTCAGGTTGTGATATTCAATTACTTTTTTCAGCATTAGCTCTATCCATGAGGGGATTCCTGATATGGTACCGATATCCCAGTCGGGAGCTGCTTTGGCCAGTGCTTCCACCCGCTTATCCCAGTCGTTGATGGCTGAGATTTCCTTGCCCGGTCTGTAATAGCCGTCAAACCAGAAAGGGAGCTGACTGGCACTGATGCCGCTGATTTCCCCTTCCTGATGATCATTTACCTTTTTGAGGTCGGTGCTGCTGCCAAACATAAGTATTTCTTTCATGAAGAATTCAGCAGGAAGGTCAAAATCAGCAATTCCTTTGAGTTGTTGCAACCCTGCATTGCGGATTGATTTGAGCATTTCGTCTGTAACGGGGATATGTTTTTTTGTGCTGGTAGTGCCGCTGGAAACAGCGAAATAGTTGACTTTTCCCGGCCAGGTAATATCTTCTACCCCTTCAATTACCCTGCTCCACCATTTTTCGTGCATCTGGTCGTAACTGTGATAGGGCACTTCGGAGGCAAACAGCTCCCGTGGATCATCGAGTTCCGATAGTTTTGAAAACTGGTAATACTTGCCAAAAGAAGTATCCGCTGCCTTTGACAAGAGATGCTTTAGCTCTTTTTTCTGCGCTTCAACCGGGTCGGGGTTGGAAATAATTTTATCCGCAACTGTGACGGCTTTCTTAAGTATTTCTCCAATTACGTACATGGCATGATTTAATATGATGTGACAGTAGCATTACCTATTTAACGGTTAACAATTAGTTAACGTGTGAAATCTGAGATTGTTAAGACAAAATGTAGTTTTTGCAAAGTTTAAGAGTCGGAATTGCCCGCAACGGAATGTAAATTGCCTGCCGGTAAGTTTCCCGGAATGGGATAAAAATTTTGCTTGTCAGTTGATTCCTAGCTTGCTGAGCAGGCGTTTGAAATCATTTTCCCGGAAGGGTTTGGTAATGTATTCATCAAGCCCCTGGGCCATGTATTTTTGCCGGTCGCCTTCAAAGGCGTTGGCACTGAGTCCCACGATGGGAGGGAGCTGAGCGTACTTCTCCCGTAGTTTTCGGGTGGCTGTGATGCCGTCCATTACGGGCATTTGGATATCCATCAGGATAAGGTCAAAACTACCCTGAGCATAGGCTTCCAATGCTTCCTGCCCGTTGCCGGCAACCACGATGCTGTGCCCCATGGAGGAAAGTGTAAGTTTAATTACTTTTTGTATGATGGGCTTGTCTTCCACCATCAGTATTTTTAAAGGCCTGACATCATCTTTTCCTGATGCCTGAGATGTACTCTCTTTGGTTTGCTGAGGTTCTTCTCCCTGGCTGGTCAGGAAAGTAAACCAGAAACAACTTCCTTCTCCCGGTTTGCTCTCTACTCCGATTTGGCCCCCCAACAGCAGGGAAAGTTCTTTGCAAATGGCCAGTCCCAAGCCGGTACCTTCCTGCGAACGGGTCGCTGAACGGTTAATCTGATAAAAGGGGGTGAAAAGTTTTTCCTGCATTTCGCGGCTTATACCGGGACCGGTATCACAGACGAATACCTTGATGAAAAATTCATTGCTTCCGGCAGGATTCATTTCTTTAACCCGGGTCGCTTTCAGGGTGATTTTTCCCTGCTCAGTAAATTTTACTGCATTGGAGAGCATGTTTTTAATGATCTGACTAATCCTTTGTTCATCAGAATAAATGTAGGCAGGGATATCTTCATCAAGAGAATACTCAATAGTGACATTGTTTTTACACAAAGGGGAAAACATATTAGCAGAATGACTGATGACATTGTGAAGCGAAAAATCCGCTTTTCGGATATACAATTTTCCTGCCTCTATCTTGGATATATCCAGTATCATATTAATGGTTTCCCTCAGGCTCTCACCGGACTTGTTGAGGTCTTCAACGTATTCCAGGGCCTTGGGGTCGAGGGGTTGCTGCCTGAGCAGGCTGGCCATGCCCAGCACTGCAGTTAATGGCGTGCGGATTTCATGACTCATGTTGGCCAGGAAATTTTGTTTGAACTCTGCTGATTTTCGTGCCAGCGAGACTTCCTGCTCAAAATACAATTCCTTTTGTTTCTCCAGGTCCTTTCGCATCAACCTGTTTTTCTGGAATTTATACAGCAGCAGCAAAAACAGGATAAATGCTGATGCGTAAAGGATATAGGCCCACCATGTTCTCCAGGCGGGAGGCTTGATTCTGAAAGCAAAACTGTAATCATCGCTCCAGAAACCATCATTGTTTATTGCTCTGACCCGGAAATCATACTTTCCCGGTGGCAGGTTGCCATAGCTCACTTCCGTTTTGCTTGTGAGGCTGCTCCAGTTGCTTTCCAGACCTTCGAGTATATAACTGTATTTGGGTTTGTCAACAAAACTGCTGCCAATGGCCACGAAGCCAAGGGTGATGTAGTTGTTATCGTAGGCAAGACTAAGGTTGTGGGGCAGTCCGTGCCAACGGCTCACAGAGTCAAAGCTGAAATTTTCTATTCGTACACCGTTGGGAAGAGTTAGTGTGGAATCTTGTGAATCACGTATTTGGTCCCATTGGATGTCTTCATTAAAAAGGCCGGCTTTTTTGATCTGGATGCGTGGTGCAATTGTATCTGCTATATCTTTGGATGGATTGTAAACAGTAAGGATATCATTGGCCCCAATCCATATTTTGCCTTCTTTGTCCTGGGTCATGGCTCTTGAATTTACCCCTATGCCGAGAAACCCGTTGTGCTGGGTGTAATTTTTAAAGAGTATACTGCCGCCGGGAGAATTGGGGGTGCTGTTCTCAGGGTTTGGCTGTTTGCTGAGAAGTTTGCTCAGCCCCATCCGGGTACCGGCCCACAATGTCCCGTCATCTGTTTCCAGCAGGGAATAAACAAAATTATTGATCAACCCTTCGCGTTCGGTATAATGGGTAAAATTGGCTCCGTCAAATTTTGAAATTCCTTTTCCGTTGGTTGCAATCCAGATGTTTCCGGATGCATCTTCGAGAATATCCAGCAAATTGTCCGAGCTCATGCCTCCCTTCTCAGTATAGTGGGTGAAGGCAGTGCCGTCGAATTTATTCAGCCCTCCGGCCCTGGTCCCCGTCCAGATATTTCCATTCCGGTCACTTATGATGCAACGGGTATTGTTGTCACTCAGGCCTTGTTTTTCGGTGTAATGATAAAATACATCCCCATCGTACTTTACAACCCCACTGTTGCGGGTGGCAAACCAGAGGTTTCCTTTGGTATCCTCCGTCATATCGAGAATAAAATCATCCGGGAAGCCATTTTTCTCAGAAAACCGGGTCAGGTAAGTTCCGTCAAACCTGTTTATACCTCCTCCGGTGGTGCCAAACCAGATATTCCCTTTATTGTCCTGAAGCATACTTCCCACTCTGTTGTGACTGAGGCCCTGTTCTGTAGTAAAACTTTCAAAAGTATTGCCATCAAAACGAATGGCTCCGGCACTGTTGGTTCCGAACCATAAATATCCATCATTATCCTGCATAATGCTTCTTACAAAGCCATCGTTGATGCCGTGCCTTTCATAGAAATGAGAAAAGATGTTTCCCTGGAAAATTCCCAGCCCTCCACCGTAAGTGCCAAACCAGATTATCCCCTTTTCGTCCTCAGTAATGGAAGTGATATAGCTGTTGGTGAGGCCATGGTCTATGGTAAAAAACTCCAGCTGATTGTTTTTAATTCTTGATAATCCTCCGGTGGCAGATCCCATCCAGATATATCCATATTTATCTTCGGCAAACGACCGGACAAGATTGTTGTCGAGGCCGTGCTCAGAGGTATAATGATAGAAGTCTTTTCCGTCAAACCGGGTTGCTCCGCTTTCATAGGAACCCAGCCAGAGATTGCCCCGGCTATCATACATCCCGGTAACAATATAATCCGATATTAATCCCTGTTCTTTGGTATACTGGTAAAAGGCCGTTCCGTCAAAACGGGTGATTCCGCCGCCTCGCGTCCCGAACCACATGTTTCCATCGTTGTCTTCCAGCGCCACATATACGATGTCGGCACCCAGGTGTTCGGAAGTGTAAGAAACCATACGGGTGCCATCATACATATTTACCCCCTCATAGGAGCCTAACCAGATATTTCCGTTTCTGTCTTCTACTATGGCTTCCACCCTGTTGTTATTCAGCCCGTTGTCTGTATTGTAATAGTGAAATTGTTTTCCGTCAAATCTTATGGCACCTTCTGCCCGGGTTCCTATCCAGATATCGCCGGTAGTTGTGGTAATTAGCGATTGTATGTAGTTTTGACTTAATCCTTCCTTGTCGGTATACTGAAAAAAACTATTCCCATCAAACCTGATAATCCCGGCGCCATAGGTTCCTATCCACATATTTCCGGCCTTGTCAAATGATGTTGCGCTGATGTCATCGTGCTGAAGGCCGTGCTGTCGTGTATAGTAGCTGAAGCTCTGAGAGTTTTGCAACGGCAGGTAAGCGTTTTGTACCTCCGTGGCCGTCGGGACTCCGGCAACAGAGGACAGGTTTTCTACAGTAATTGTTTTTGGTTCAGGGATATTCTTCTCACCAGGGATAACAACCCGGGGGGTACCTGCTTTGACGATTTTCGGGGTTAATTGCTTTCTGATCGATTTGTTTGCAGGGGTTTTATCCGCAATTCCCATGGGCACCCTGTCAAGGGTTGTAATGTTTATCGTATCAGGAGTGTTTTTTTTATTCCCGCTTATTTCCAGGGGGTTGGCCGGTATTTTCTCCGGCAAGGGTATAATCCCGGGCTGATCATCTCCCTGCCTGGGCTTGCAGGAACAGATAAAAAGAAAAATCAGAAAAAATAACTTTACCCGGATCATAGTTTTGCCTTTTGTTTTAATCTCAGGATGCCCTCTTGAAATATGATGCGAAAATTTCGTGCTGAAACATAAATCATACCTCATTTCCAGGGAAAAATCAAGGCAACTTTTTGGCCATGATCGGCAGAAAGAAAGTGAGGTTTGTTAATGGCACCCAATTGATTCCGGGTAAAGATACCCAAAAATGTTAACATACTACCTTTCGGATTCTGTCTTAACATGCTTTTTTTTTCTCTGTCTTCTTCAAGCGATTGGCCTGTGTTTTAATCACTCAGATTTTTTCGTTTTTGAAATGTTTCAATGGCCATTTTTATTCCCAGCCACACAATCACTGCCAGACAAACCCAAACCATAAGCCATTTTGTAAGCGTAAAGATTCCTGCTGCAGCAGCAAGCGATGAAAGCCGGGCAGGATAGCTTGCAAGCAATATGACGACAGAAGTATTCTCCGCATAATCCAGCATCAGAATGGCAAATGGAAGGAGGGAGAGTTTATATTTTCCGGATAACCTGAACAGTATAAAGCTTAGAAGAAGGCTGTAAAACCAGGGATAAATATAGTCGAGCAGCAAAGTAGTATTTATATACCGTGCCCTGCCTTCTTCACCGTAAGCTGATATGAAATTATATGCTTCCTCTGATGAATAATACACCTGCACATCCAGGATGTCAACCTCAGTCTTGCCAAATGCATAACCCATAATAATATTGAAAAGAATGACCAGTACTCCCAGTAGGACCATGTTTTTGAGAACAGCGTATTTTCGGATAAAATTTTCCATCGGATAGCAACTTGTTTTTGCAAAGTTGAGGATAATACAACAGAGATTATCTCTAAACGAGCAAATTTAAAAATTTGTGGACAATTGGAATCAAAATGGGGAAAATTTCCACAACTTCCCGGTTTATGCCAGATGGGTTGGCAATTGAACAAATGTTGAAATTCGCTTTTGGTGGTGTTTCTGTTTATTATTTTTTCTGAAATCTTTTATGGCATAATTATTTCATAATTTGCATCAAAAAAAAGCCCATTAAACTGTTAAAACGATAAATTCAGGGATATAGATACTTTTTTCTTCATGTTGTTTTGGTTAAATGATTGGTGCCCCGGCAAGTTTTTGTCGGGGCCTTTTTTGCTTTTGCGTATATTCGCAAAACCATTGCAATAGTATCACATTTTAATCCAATTGAGTCACTTCTTTACACATGCCCTTTTAGTGGAAAGAAATACGAGCTGCATTTATTCAATTGATATAGACAGAAGCCCGGAGACAGAAGACCGAAGTGGATTCTCTTCCGTCTTCCGTCTTCCGTCTACGGACGAACTGCATCTAATTTATTATCAAAATATAGTCTTTTCAACCAAATT
>JAABSE010000113.1 GCA_011390575.1 Sphingobacteriia bacterium | reverse complement strand
CAGGCAAAGTCCCGGGACAAATATCTTGCCCGGGCTTGCGCCTGACCATCAACAAACTTGACAATGGAAAAAATCATTACCCTTTTCATTCCGTTTTTCATTTGCTTCGGGCTGTTTGCCCAGCAAAACAATTCCAACGATTACCAGGACGGTATATTGCTGGAGCAGATTGATGTGAGCAACAACAGCATCGTCCAGACACCACAAAACATAAGCATCAAACCATTAGGTATAGGCTTCATGGAGGTGATGGAACAATTGCGCGCCCGCGTAGCAAATGCTGAGCAGGAAAACCATGTGCAAATTACCCAAAACGGAAACGGCAATACGGCTGAAATTACCCAGGAAGGAATGAGAAATGCCGCCGAAATAAACCAGCATGGTGCTTTCAATACATACCAGGGAAGCCTTTCGGGAGAAGACAACCTGCTTCATATCCTGCAATCAGGATCCGGCAACAAAGTATACCAGGAACTCTATGGTTATAACATGGAGCTGCAAGTGGTGCAGCAAGGTTCGGGTAATGAACTGATACAGGTGGAAACATCGGGCAATGCTCCCAATTACCAGGTACAACAGAAAGGGGAGGGGATGCGCATCATGATAGAGCATAGTTCTGCTTTCTCTATTTTCGGCAATCCCTGAAGAGGGTTTACTGCACACCGGCCCGGGCTGTCAGATGCATTTTGCCTTGAACAGTGCCGGGTTTTTTAGCCTTATTTTGTTCCAACCCATAATATCATGCAATATGTCAACAGCATTTATTGTTAAATTTCTGACCATTGCCGGGGGGCTTGCAGCTGGCATGCCTGCTACTGAAAAACCATGCCACGCAAAAATTGAAAAAGAGATAAGGAACGGGCACCATTTTTTCTCCGGGGTTTTTCATAACCATCTGGATGAAAAAGTGGAGGGGACTTATTCCCTGGATGCCATCAGGGAAGGAAAGTCAGGGCGTTCGGTGTCCCGGCAGAGTGGGAGTTTCAAAGCCGGTCCTTTCGATACGACCGTACTTTCGTGCTTTTCTGTTAATATTGAAGATGGTGATGCTTATACAGTGGTGCTGAAGGTCTACACCCGGAACGTATTTTTTTGCGGAGACACCCTGGTGGTGGGCGAACCCCTGACAGTATTTCCTGATTAAGAAAGCGGGATTTATATCCCTCTCAGGCGTTTTACCTCGTTGAAATGGTCGATGGCCTGCTGCTCAAAACGTTCACGGGATGTTTTACGATACTCTTCAAATTCATCCTGAAGTTCTTTCGTTTCACGGGTTTTCTGGTTGGCAATCTGGTGCGCTCTTTTGAATAAGAAGAAAATGACCAGAAGAACAATAGCCAGCCCCCCGATAATGGACCATAAAAGGACATTGTAGAAAGTTTTGTTCATGGAAATACCTAAGAGAGACAGGCTGTCACGGTCGCGGATGGCCGCATCCCGTTCTGATACTGTTTCATTCAGAAGGGCTTCAAGAGAATCTTTGCTGGCCTGATGTTGTGATATTTCCTGCTGCAACGCTCCGATTTCTCTCTGGGCGCTGTTGAGCGAGTCAAGGGAACTGCGCCGTATTTTTTGAAACATGTCCTCCCTGATAGCGCGATAGTTGTTGTAAATATTGGTGCGCTCGTGCAGGTATTCATATTGCTCGTTGAGTGTACCTTCTTCCAGCACCTCCGGGAGCGACTGAGCGTTTGCCTCAGAGACAGGCATAAAAAACAGTATACTTAGTAAGGCAATAAACGGAAAACTATTTTTCAGCAGCTTCATAACAGATATTTTTTTTGGGTAGTGCAAATTGATTTGATTGCGTATCGGTTTTTAAACTTCTTCTTTGAGAAATTATTGTGGGTTTAAAGGCATTGATTCTTACAAATGTAATAAAATATTAATTAGATGCCAATACAGGTGTTGTATTCTTATGGTCCTCAGATATAAGCAATAAGGGGAATGGAAGGATTAATTTTAGGATGATTCGGAGGAGATGACCTTCAAAATCAGCAGAGTTTTTATACTTTTGAAAAAAAATACTTATTTCATTTTGATGTCTGATTCTTTCGTGATAAAATCAGTTTTTTTTGTTTCTCTGGTTTGTGTGATTTTTGTAAGCCGGGGTCAGGATACTTCGCCTGAAACGTTACCTTTGGGTGGCAATCCGGACAGGGTATCATCAGCCTCAGTACGTTTGTTTTCCGACGAGTTTAATTACACGGGTTTCCGGCTGCCAGCCTCATGGAAGCAGGAAGGGGTTTTGCACGACTGGCAGATAGACTATTCATCCTTCGCCGGCGGACAACCTCCCGAATTGCGTCTCAACTGGTCGCCCAATGTGAGTGGCAAAAGCCATATTATAAGCCCGACTGTTCCTGTTGCTGGAGGTTCCAGGCTGAGACTCAGCCTGCGGCAGTATATTCATAATTTCAGAATAAATGAAGGTGAAGTCGCCGGAATTGATGTTATTTTCAACAAGGGTCAGAGCCGGGAAACAATATGGCAGACTGAGGTATCACAAAATACGCCGCCCGGGAAATATGAGTTTTATATTGATGTCCCTGAAGAGGCAAATTCACTTCAAATCGCTTTTCGCTTTGAAGGCGATAACTATAATATCTGGAACTGGTATATCGATGACGTGTTTATAGAAACATTGCAACGTGTTGATGCAGAAGCTATTTCTATACAGGGAAATCCAACACCATCTGTCAACCGGGAAGAAGTTTACGCGGTAACCCTAAGAAATGCGGGGCTTGCCCCTTTGGAGGATTACCAGGTAGTTCTTGTTCAGCAGGGAGGCACAGAGCTTGCAAGGCAGAAAGGAATAACGGCAAATTTTACCGATACCCTGACCTATTATTTTCCGCTTACTCCCTCCAGTGAAGGACCGGTAGAATTGCATGCGAAGATTCTATATGCTGGTAACGGCAGGGTTTATGCCGATTCAACCCATATTTTATCTCTTATAGTGCAACCTGAAGATATTGTCAGTTTCAGAATGGCCCGGGGAAATCAACAAATGACCCTGCCGGTTAATTTTCTCTGGAATCACAGTCTTACTCAGAGCATTTATCCGGCCTCCAGGCTGGCTGCTGCCTCAGGAACCCTTACCGGATTGCAATACCAGGGCAACTTTGAAACTTCCCTTACCGACAAAAAGATTCAAATATGGATCGGAGAAACCCACGAAAATAATCTCAAAGAAGGTTGGTTGAAAGATGTAAAACTGGTACAGGTTTTTAATGATAGTGTAGACTTCCTGCAGGGCAAACGAGCCGTTACCATTCCTTTTGAGAAGTTTTATTCTTATGGAGGCGATAATCTGGTGGTCCTGGTTTATAAAGAAGACGATGATTGGGATAGCGGCAACTATTTTGTTGCAAAGGAGTATCAGGGGAGCGGTTTTACAAGGCGTACACAGCAGGATAATATGCCGATTGATCCCCTTAATCCCCTGGAAGAAGGAACCCTGTCGGACCATTTACCTGAAATAAATTTATTTTTTTCAACCAAGGATTTGAAACTAAGAGATATTGTTGCTGCTACGGATGACAGTGCTGAAGAAAAAGATCAGCCACGTGAACTGCCCGCTGAGTTACAGGAGATATTTTCGCGTGTAATCGAAACAGCAGAGGCTCAGGCGCAGGAAGAGGAAGAAGCGGAGTTGCAGAACCAGGCACAACCCGCACAGCCCGGTCAACCCAGGCCTGCTTCACGTGCAACGGATGGTATAGAAATTACCGAGTTTATCTTTAATGAAACCATCACCAAACTGGGTAATGACTTTTATTACCTCTTCTTCCAGCAATGGCAAAATCCTACGCAGATAGAAGGGCTTTCTATTTATGTTCAGGAAAGGCCTATGCCCGGAATGGGTGGGGTGGTAATGATCAAGGTGGAAGACAGAATGGTTTTTCAGGCCATGTTACGGCCCAATATGGAGCAAATCAGGCAGGCTGCGGCCAGTGCCGTAGATAGGGTCAGGAATTATTTTGTCAACTACCAGCAAATCCAGGAGCAACTGGATGGGGATGATCTTAAGGGCACAGGAATATTTTAATACAAAGAAAAAGAGGTCTTAATGTTTGATGTTGGTCTGCAAATATTATTTTTTAGAGTGCAGGAATCATAAATTTATATGTTAAAAGGAGAGTTTGCCTGAAAAAAATATTATTTTTGCCGTTTTGCAGGAGAATACTCCTGTAAAAAACAGGGGTAATTGCGCATTGTAGCTGATCCCTTTTTATGGGACTTTTACAGCACGATAGGAAAGAAAAAAGAGATTGAAGCCGGTTTGATATCGTTAAAAGTTGAAACGTTGTAAATATGATAAATATGGACTTTAAAAAAATTTCAGTAATTGCCATTTTCACCATGATTTGCAGTTTTGGGCTGCAGGCACAGGAATTTGTGTACCGACCTGTTAATCCTGCTTTTGGAGGTAATTATCTTAATTACCAGTGGATGCTTAGTTCTGCACAGGCACAAAGCGATTTTAAGGAGGAAACACCCCAACGGGATGCTTTTACCCGGGATCCCCTGGCAGATTTTGAGGCCAGCCTGAGCCGGCAAATCCTTAATCAGCTTTCACGTCAACTTACCACCATGCAGTTTGGTGCAGGTGCACTTGAAGAGGGCTCTTATGTTTTCGGAAATTACGAAATCGATGTTACTCCCGGGCTCGACGGATTGGTTATCTATATTCTGGATACAACCACCGGAAACGAAACCACCATTACCATCCCCAATCTTTAAACTACGATAGACGCATCTGATATGTTCCGGAACTCATCACACCCCCCACTTATACTGATTTCTGCTGTTTTTTTTATGATTCTCCTTGGAGGTTGCTCTTCCATGTTCAGGCAACCCCTTACCCCTTCTGATGCACGATTGGGTGCATGGTCTTCTATGCATTCCGAGTTGAAGGATTTACCCCTTCCACAGGAAAAGGTAGTAGCAGCTGTATATCAGTTTCGCGATCAGACCGGGCAGTATAAACCCTCTGAAACCGGTGCCAGTTGGTCAACAGCTGTCACACAGGGTGCCACCACCATACTGCTGCAATCCATGGAGGAATCGGGCTGGTTTGTGCCTATCGAACGGGAAGGCCTTTCCAACCTGCTGCAGGAACGGCGTATCATCCGTTCCAGCCGCGAGCAATACCAGGGAGGTGCCCAGGAAGGACAGCAACTGCTTCCACCACTTCTTTTTGGAGGGATAACCCTGGAAGGAGGCATAATAAGCTACGAATCCAACATTGTTACCGGAGGTGCAGGATTGCGTTATTTCGGTGCAGGAGCATCCGGAGAATACCGCGAGAATCAGGTTACCGTATACCTGCGTGCCGTTTCTACCAGCAACGGAAGAATTTTGAAAACCGTCCATGCCTCCAAAACCATTCTCTCCCAAAAAGTGAGTGCAGGATTGTTTCGTTTTGTATCGCTGAAAAGGTTGCTGGAGGCTGAAACAGGGTATACCTTTAATGAACCCTCTCACATGGCAGTGCAGGAGGCTATTGATAAAGCGGTACATGCTATGATCATAGAAGGCATCCTCGACGGACTATGGGGTGTGCAAAACCCTGAGGACATGGAACATCCTTCCATCAAAAAATACCTGGAGGAAAAAGAAAACAATATAGATACCGATTATCTGGGTTTTATTTTCAGGGAAAACCTCAGGGGACATTTTTCTGTAGCATCCCGGCTGAATATGAATATGTATGATGGCGATTATGCCGGATCGATGGTTTTGCCCGGGCTTGATTTTTCGCTGGGATTTCTCCAGAACAAACCCCTGTCCTTTAGCTGGACCGCAGGGGCCGGTCGCATAGAAGCCAAAAATCTGTTTCACGCCAATTATTTGTATTCCGGGCTGGATTTGCAATATCGCATCTTTAATAATTATATGCAGGGAAGTCCTTTTGTTCAGCTTGGAGGCGGCGTGATGTATCATACACAGGAAACAACGCTTGATGAGACATTTAGTTTTGATGATAATCTTGTTCCTTATCTTAACATGAGATTTGGGTATGAGTGGCTGCTGGGCAAACATGGCGCAGTATCTGTGTCGCTTAGCAATAAGCAGTTGTTGAGCGATGAAGTTGATGGAATGGTACATGGCCGTTTTAACGATAAAATATGGTCAGTAGATGTGGGATTAAAATTGTATATCAATCTGTGGAACCGGCGGAAATAATAAATTTTGATGTCAACAAAAAGCAATGGCTACGCAGGTTCAAATCAAAAACCTTTTTAATATGAAGCTTTTCAGGATTATTCATCAAAAAGTATTCAGGACGGGCATTGTGGTTGTACTTTGGATCTTTACTTCCGGGGCTGTAATCTCTTACAATACCCATGATAGTGAAAAAACCTGTTTGGCCCGTATTGAAGTTGAGCAGGAGGATCAAACTACCCGGTTCAGGGGAGTACTTAAAAATAACACAAACCAAACCATAGAAGCTGATTACCTTATGGAGACCATCAGAGAAGGAGCTTCTGGCCGTAGCACTTCGCGACAAGGCGGTGCTGCTGTGGCAGAAAAAGGAGAAAAGGTAACTTTATCAACAACGCAAATCAATATTGCTGACGGAGATGACTACATTATCATATTACGCATTTTTTCCGGAGATCAAACCCTTTGTGCCGATACGCTTGTGCAGGGGAATAAGAATGACCTCAATAAAATAGAAAACTGACCAAAAATTCAATAAATATCATGGCTGTGAAACTATCTGATTTTTTTAAAACTTTATCCTTTTTGATGTTGGTGGCTTTGCTGCTGGTTTCCTGTGCAGAAGAAAAGCTAACCATGGAAGGTACAGGAACGATTCAAGGCAAAGTGCTGGACGAACTCGACCTTTCTCCCATTGTAAATGCAGAGGTAACCACCAATCCCCCTTCCCAGAGTGTGCTTACCGACAGCACAGGTCAGTTTGTGCTGGAAGATGTGCAAGTGGGTGAATATAATGTTATCGCCAAACAGAAAGATTTTTTTTCTGCCACAACCAACATCAAGGTTAATCTCAATACTACCTCTCATGTTATCATCAACCTGACAAAACGCAGTGAAGAAGAAAACCTCCCTGAGTTTACCGATCAGTTTTATCCGGCTCATGAACAGGAGGATGTTCCCGTTAATCTGACCTTTAGCTGGAACATAAAGAACACAACTGATACAGTAAATTTCGAGGTGAAACTTTATGAAGCAGGACGGCTTGTTCCCGTTCATATGGAGCAACCTACCGATACCTTTGCCGTGGCCAGTGGGTTGAAATTCAGCACGGACTACCTTTGGCAGCTTACTGCCGAAAATGAAGCAGGTACCGTGTATACAGACATTCGTACTTTTTCCACCCGCACTTTTCCTGATGAGTTTCTGCTATTTGCCAAAAGAGCTGACGAGGTGAGCCAGATTTTTATTGCAGATACCGTGGAAGAGTCGGCCATTCAAATCACCCATAACAATTTCCATAGCTGGCGTCCGTTAGCCAATCCCGGAAAAGATAAAATTGCCTTTCTCTCCACACGCGATATTAACCCGCAATTGTTTGTTATGGACTCCGACGGAAGCCATATGGTTAAACTCACCAACATTGCCACCGGGGGCTATTATAACAAAGGAGTTGGCTTTTCATGGTTGCCTGACGGGGAAAGGCTCGTTTTTTCCTCTTACAACAAACTCTATGTTATCAATCGGGATGGTACCGGGATGCAGGAACTGACCTCAATTGATCCTGACAGACATTTCCGGGAAGTAAACTGGAGTCCGGTAAACGATAAAATTGTGACCCTCACCCTGGGGGTAGATCGTTATGATGCCGAAATTCTTCTGATGGATACTGATGGATCCAACAAAGAAGTCATTGTAGGCGGCAGAGAAGGAGCCGTAGAAAATCCTGTTTTTTCTATTGATGGGAAAAAGATACTCTATACCTATGATGTGTCAGAATTCCAGTCGGAGACTGGTCGGCAGCTGGATGCCCGGATTTTTGAATATACCCTCGAAACCGGAAACACACGCGATATGTCTGCTCATAAACCTGATGGCACCAATGATCTCATGCCGCGGTATACTGACAATGGCGCACGCATAACGTTTGTCAATACACAGAATACGGAAGGGTCCACACGCGATTTATGGATTATGCGGGCTGACAGTACCCAAAGCCAGCATCGCAATATCCTCATTGAGGATATTGAAGCTCCGGACTGGTAAAAGTGCAATGCAATATTATGCATCATCTTTGCCGGTTTATCCCTGCCTCCGTCCGTTTTACTGAACAGGAGACGTAATCAGGTTTTCCTGTTGCATGATCATGGCAGAATAGTAACCCAACACCTAAAAAATTTAAATCCCCTGGTTATTCTGTAACCCGGGGATTTTTTCAGGCCTTGCCCGCCGTTTTATCCCGCTTGTCTTACTTCCGGATTTACGACCTGATAACTGCTTTTGTTATAAGGAAGAATAATATGTTTGTATTGTGATTTCCTTCCGATTCCACACCCGCCGGTATTCAGAAAGTTGCTGTGCCACTTGCAATCTGATTCCCAGTGTACTGTCTCGTGCATAAGCATGTCTTTTAGTTCAATTAAAATAAACGCCCGTTTATATCGCTTAGAGTAAAAAAAAGACGCACAAAACACCTGAAAAATACTATTTAGTATTTTAAAAAAAATTCCTCAATATTGCCGATCTGCGCTTTTTGCTAAAAAACCAACAAATGTTAAATACAGATGCTTGGCTGGAAAATGAAAAGCAAGAGCAACGCGGATAAAGACTTTTGCCTGGATTTAACTCAGAGTAAATCAGACAGGTGCACAGATGCATTCGTGATTTATCAATGTTTTTATGGAAATTGCGAAATAAGGGAAAAGTGCGACAAAATAAGGGAAAATACGGATAAACAAAATATGGGTTATTTCCTATTTACTTATCAAAAACAATATTACAATTTTACCATCGTGATTTTGAAACGTCGACAAAACAAAAAAACACAAGGATAAAACGTCAAAATAATATCACATTACGAAAAATAAAATATTAGTTTGATGGTAAAAACACGTAAATAAGGAAAACACTTAGAAAACAGATTATTAAGGGAAAATTCATCCATTAAAATTAAAAAGTCCGACAGGCACAATATAAATTTTTATTAATCAATTCAATTTTAAAACCTCCAAATTTATTTATTATGAAAAAAGTAATTGCAATTTTCGGAGCACTCGCCATCAGCGCGGGTATGAGTTTCGCACAAAACAATGACGCAACAGTTAAGCAGGAAGTTAACATGTCTGAAGTAACCGTGAATCAAACCGGTGCAGGCAACACTGCTGATGTTCACCAGAAATGGGGCCAGTATCATGAAACCATGATTGACCAGTTGGGCAATGCCAACGATGCAACTGTTTACCAGGACAACACCAACACCTACACCAACATCCAGCAGACCGGCGATGCCAACACTGCTGATGTATATCAGAGAAGCCGCTTATTCGTAGGTCCTAACAATGTGGCCGCTTCTATTGAGCTGGAACAAACAGGAAACCAGAACAATGCCAACATCCGTCAGGATGCTGAAGCAGCTGGTGGTGGAAGCAAAACCAACATTGCTGATGTTAAACAACTTGGTGATCTCAACGATGTAAGCATTGACCAGAAGCGCAATACAGGAGCCGGATTCAACGAAGCAGGCGTGTTTCAGAATGGCGACGAAAACTACGCTGAAATTAATCAGGATGGTTCCGGCAACAAAGCAAGCCAGTGGGTTTCAGGTGATGGAAACAGTGTAGTACAGGATCAGTTGGGTAACAAT
>JAABSE010000112.1 GCA_011390575.1 Sphingobacteriia bacterium | reverse complement strand
GGTCCTTTGGGTTTCCAGGTTTACCCGTCCCAGCTTTTCCAGGTCAAGCATAAGGGGCAAAACCCCGGCAATACTCTCAATGGTCACGGAAACAGACACTTCTGACGTGGTAACAACATCCACGGCCGTTTTATGTTCGCGAAAAATCTCAAACACTTTCGCCAGGAAACCGTAGGCATTGAACATACGTCCTGAGGTGATACGCAGAATATGGATATCATCTTTGGCGGCAATGGCCCTGATACCGGAGGCGGAAGTTTCCGACTGAATGGTCGTGCCCGGAGCATTTCTTTGCAGGGTGTTCTTGATGACGATGGGTATCCCCTTTTCCCGGGCGGGACGTACACAGGAAGGGTGCAATATTTTGGCCCCGAAGTAGGCAAGCTCGGCAGCTTCGGTATAAGACAATTCCCGGATGGGTTCCGTAAGCTGAACAAACCGGGGATCATTGTTGTGCATCCCGTCGATATCGGTCCAGATCTCAATTTTGCCGGCTCCGCTTGCTGCCCCCAGCAAAGTGGCTGTAAAATCGCTCCCACCCCGGCTCAGGGTGCAAATACTGCCGTGAACATCGCGGCAGATAAAACCCTGCGTAACATACACACCACTTGATGTATACTCCTCACAGGATTGCAATCTGCGGGTAATATCTTCCACATCTGGCTCCTGCGTAGTATCCAGATGCAACAAATGGGTGGCATCCAGCAAAACAGACGGTTTCCCTGAATACACCAGATAACTGTTGAATACGATTGACGTAACCTGCTCACCCAACGCAATCACACGATGTTTAAGCAATGTATTGCAGGGAATATCCCTTATTAAGGTTATGACCTCATCAAAAAGCGCTGCCACGGCAGACATATAGTTTTCTTCGGGAAACAACTCACCTGCGCGGGAATAAAAATCAGCGCGTAAGGTCAGGATGGCTTCGATAGCCTCCGATGCTCCCTTTTGCTCCCAGAGCCCGGTAATATGGACAAGCGAGTTGGTCATACCCGACATGGCCGAGCAAACAACGATACAATCTTTGTGCTCCCGCACGATGTCGGCGGCAATCCGGATTCTTTCCGCACTGCCCAGTGATGTACCGCCAAATTTGATAATCTGCATGTATGAGGTTTTAAATCATTAACTAACGACCTGTCACCTCGAACGTAGTGAGAGGTCTGGTTTCCTTCAACCTGTAATCATGGCTTGCAACTTCAGTTTAACCATGGCTGAAAACCGGAGTGCAAAGAAAAAACATTTTGCGCAAACTGTGAAATTTTTGGTGGTAATAAACTTTTTTATAACTTTGCGTTATATTTTTAACAAAAGATGTTATGACAATCGCACAGGCAGTGGAAGATTATATCCGGAATTCTCCTTTTCTGGAGGAAGCATTAAGTGATCAGCTGATCAATATCTCCTCCCTTGCACGCCAGATGCAGCCCGAAGTAGAAAAGCAACTGGGTAAGAAAGTGCAGACAGGAGCCCTTGTAATGGCCATCAACCGCAGGCCGGCGCAGGACAGTTATCGCGTAAGCAAAAGCATACGGGAATTTATGAGTCGGCTGGGCGATATCATTGTTCGCTCTGATTTGCGGGATTACACTTTTGAGAATTCCGCCGGATTGAATGCCTGCAACCGTTTGCTCATGGATGGTATTGCAGGAGAAAAAGAGATTTTTTGCACCATCAGCCAGGGAGTATTCGAAACCACGCTGGTGGTAAGCAGTTTGTTAGCCGACCGCATTGGAGAAATATACAAAGATGAGAAAATGCTGGCAGGCATGAAAAAGCTTTCCTCTGTGACCATCCGCCTGCCCGAAAGCAACACGGAAGTTTCGGGGATTTACTATTTCCTGCTCAAGCGCCTGGCCTGGATAGGCATCAACATCTGTGAAGTAATTTCCACCAGCAATGAGGTCACACTGGTAGTCTCCGAGAAAGATGTGCATAAGGCATTTGCTTTGCTGATGGAGATGAAGCAGGCGAACTAAAGGTTCTCCACTTTTCCTGATAAATCCTCAATTAAAAATATAACTATCCCTAAAAGAAGCTTTTATTAATTTGCACCTTTCAAAATGGGTGTCCCAATTCTTTTCTTTCTTCTGCTTTTTTCTTGACAAAAAAGCAGCAAAAAGTCAAGGCTTCGGATTTTTTCCGACAAGTCTGAAGCTCACTTCGCTGGAAGTTTGAATGTTTCGCAAAACTTAATTAATGAGCTTTTACTTATGATCTCTGCTTTTGCGAAACTGCAAACTTCCCAAAAAGCTCCGTTTCGCTTCGACTTGTTACCGGAAAAATTCCAAGGCCGGAGAACGCATTGTACAATACTTGTTGCAATCTGAAAACAAGTAGGCAGAAAAAATAAATATAGATTAAAATCTGGTGTATTTTTAATAAAATGGGTGTGCTATCCGGAAAACAGGTATCAAGTGAACTGAACCTCTGGACAACGATAAACATCGCTTACTCCAGCCCTGTAACCTCCATTTCATCCAGCAAATACTCTTTGCCAGCGTATTGGTGAATAACCCACAGAATATACTGCGACGACACTGAAATATTCCGGCATTGTTCGGGGTCGAACATGATATCGCTCATGGTACTCTCCCAACTGCGGTCGAAATTGATACCGATAAAGTTGCCCTGGCCATCCAGCACGGGGCTGCCTGAATTTCCACCACTGGTATGGTTGCTGGCAATAAAATTAACCCGCAAATCATCTCCTGTGGCGTAATCGCCAAAAACCTGATTTTTGAGCAATGTGGAAAGTCTTTCAGAGATGGTGTAATCAACAACATCCGGCTGGGCTGCTTTCTCCAGGATCCCTTCGCTGGTGGTAAAGGGAAGAAACTGAATCCCGTTGCGGGGATAAGACCCCTCTACCCTTCCATAGGCAATGCGCAGGGTGCTGTTGGCATCAGGAAAGAAATTCTCTTCCGGTTTCATAATTCTCAGGGCTGCAGTGTACACCCGGTACAAGCTGTCCAGTTTGGTTTGCACCTTCTGCATGGGAGCTTGTACTTCAGCGATGGTAAAATTGTACAAACCCGCGGCAAACCGGTAGGCCGGGTCACGTTCTATCCGTCTGTGGTGAGAAGGGCGGTAATTATCAAGCAACTTCATGATTTTCTCTTCTGATACGAACATAGACCGGGAAAAAATATCACGGGCAAAGCGTTCGGTATCGGCTCCATACTTCTTTTTTACCTCTGCCAGCTCCGGGGGAAGCATGCCGGGTTGCGAAAGGTCGATATAATGACGCGTGAGCGTGGCCAACACCTGCTGATCCAGGGGAGCATGATAATCTTTAAAGAAACGTCGGGCGGCATCTTTAACCTGTTCAAGTTCAGCCTGTAGCACATCATCTGCCACATCCTTCTGCTGACTGACAGAAACCAGCTTCATAAATTGCCGTGCAAACCGGTTGATTTCCACGTTCTGCCCGGCTTCAAAATACAGCCGGAAAGAATAACGCAGGGGGTGATAAATCATGTAGGTACTTTGAAACTCCGTCAGAAGGTCTTCGTAAGCCTGACCCTGCGAAGGGTTCTCCTGTATCCACTCCTGGAAAGCTTCTTCTGAGGATTTCTTCACCTCAATGGCATTGAGTCTTTTCAATCCGCGGTTTTCTCCAATCCATCGTTTCCATGCATTGGCAACACCGGCATGCTTGCTGGCATATTGTATCCGCACCTTATCACTGGAAGCCATGTACTGATCATAAATCTGCAAAATATCTGTCCGCAATTCTATCCCCATGGGATTTTCCTGCTCCATGATAAATTGCACGGCATCGGAAGTAAGATATCGGTTGGTGCGTCCGGGAAAACCATAAACCATGGTAAAATCATGCGGTTCAAGCGTTCTGGCAGATACGGGGAAGAATTTCTCCGGCTGGTAAGGCACGTTGTCGGGGCTGTAGTCTGCGGGTTGGTTATTCTCATCCGCATAAACTCTGAAGAGCATAAAATCGCCGGTATGCCGGGGCCACATCCAGTTGTCGGTATCTCCTCCGAATTTGCCGATGGAAGAAGGGGGTGCTCCCACCAATCTCACATCCCTGTAAACCTTGTAAACAAAAAGGTAATATTCATTTCCAAAATAAAAGGGGTTCACCTGTGTTTCATACAAACCGTTCTCTTTGGCCTCATCGGCTATTTCGCGGGACACGACAGCCACAGCCTCCTGAAAACGTTCTTCATCCATCCCCGGTTCTGTAGCCTCCAGCACACGCTGGGTAACATCTTCCATCCTAACCAGCAGGGTAATGGTAAGTCCTTTGTTATGAAGCTCCTCATCTGCATTGGCAGCCCAGAAACCTTCGGTAAGATAATCGTTTTCCACACTGCTGTGCCGCTGAAGTTGTCCGTACCCGCAGTGGTGATTGGTTATCAGCAGCCCTTGTCCTGAAATAAATGCACCCGTGCAACCACGGCCAAACCGTACAATGGCATCCTTAATGCTTGCTCCGTCTTCACTGTACAAATCTTCGGCTGAAATTTCGAGCCCCATGGCCTGCATCTCCTCAATATTTTTGTGAATCAGTGAAGGAAGCCACATCCCTTCCTCTGCCTTTACACAGGCAATAGAAAAGAGGATAGCAATCAGGGTAAGAAAAGTTTTACGCATAACAGATAAGATTTACTAAACAATACAATCGCTCCAAACAACACCTGTTTTCCACGGTAAATTACGAAAAAAGGAAATTGCTAAGATTTTTAGAAAGTGACCACAAGAAAACAGATGATTTGTGTGTGCTTGATAAGAAAGCGACAAGTGCAAGGCATGCGATGGCTGAGAAACAGGAGTTTACTTTTCGTAAATAGCCTGTACTGAGCATGTCGAAGTAACTGTTTTGAAGACAAGCATAACGCAGCAATTGGCGTTTTCTTGCAAGCACTAAATAATGGCGATACAGCTGATTTCCACATCCACCCCCAAAGGAAGACCGGCTACCTGAACCGTTTCACGCGCAGGGGAATCCTCCGTGAAGTATTCGCCATACACCTCATTGATTTTAGGAAAATCTTTCATGTCGGAAATAAAAATGCTGCACTTCACCACATCGCTGAAATCCATCCCTGCTTCCTTAAGAATCGCTTTGAGGTTTTCCATTACCATGCGGGTTTGATCTTTTACATCCCCTTTTACCAGTTCAGAAGTAGCAGGATTCATGGGAATCTGTCCTGACACGTAAAGGGTGTTGTTGGCCATCACAGCCTGGTTATAAGGGCCAATGGGCTTGGGTGCTTTTGCGGTATTGATAATTTTTTTCATACAATTAAGATTTGTGTTTCGAAACTATTGATAGTATTGCAATAAGAATATATCCCTTTTATGACAACAAAAATAGCCTTTTTCGTTAGAAAAAAGGCAGGTTTTTTTACTCACTGAAATAGATCCTCTTCACCCGGGGAGGGATACTGGTAAAAACCTCGTAGGGGATGGTCTCCAGATTTTGCGCCAGGGTCTGCACCGGCAAATGCTCACCAAATATAATCACCTCATCTCCCTCTGCCACTTCAATTCCTGTAACATCCAGACTGCACATATCCATGGAAATATTTCCCAGGGTAGGCGCCTTTTTGCCATTTACCAGCATGAAACCCTTACCATTACCCAGCTTTCTGTTCAGCCCGTCGGCATAACCTACCGGCACAATGGCCATACGGGTTTTGCGGGTCAGCACAGCCGCTCTGTTGTATCCTACCGAATCACCGGGCTCCAGGGTTTTGATCTGGGATATCACCGATTTGAAGGTCGTTACATTCTGAAGGCGTTGTGCTGTTTGTGGTGCACCATCTACCCCATACAAACCAATCCCCACTCTCACCATATCATATTGTGCATCGGGAAAGCGGCTGATGGCGGCAGAATTGGCCATGTGGCGCAGAAACCTGTATCCCAGCGATTGTTCCATCTGGAGACTCATCCGTTCAAATCCGGCCAGCTGTTCCCGGCTGAAAGCATCAAAATCAGGCCTGTCGCTGGCTGCCAGGTGCGAAAACACCGAAGCAACCCGCAAGGTGGGATTTTCCTTCAGTAAAGGGAGCAATTCATCCAGCTCATTTTCCATAAATCCCAGTCTGTGCATACCGGTATCGAGCTTGATATGCACCGGGAAAGGATTCTCCGCGGTTAAAAAGGGAAACCGTTTTACTTCATCTGTCAGTCTTTTCAAAAGTTGCAGGGAGTAAACCTCCGGCTCCAGGTTGTATCTAAATAAGATATCCAGGTTATGCAGTTCGGGGTTCAACACCACAATGGGCAGGCTGATTCCTGCACTGCGAAGTTCATTGCCCTCATCGGCAAAAGCCACTGCCAGGTAATCCACCCGGTGAAACTGCAGCAGGTTGGCAATCTCAAAGCTGCCACTGCCATAGGAAAAGGCTTTCACCATGGCCATGACCTTTGTCCCTGAATTCACCATGCTCCTGTAAACATTCAGATTATGGACCAGAGCATCCATATTGATTTCCAGCACGGTTTGATGATCCCTGAGCTGCAATTTGTTGCTGATGCGTTCAAAACCAAAATCGCGGGCCCCCTTGAGCAGGATGCCCATCCCCCTTAAAATGCTGAAATCAAAATCCTCAAGAAAACGTTCTGTACTGGTAAAAAACTGACAGGAAATTCCTGCAAAGCGTTTCTGATGGGCCCATATCTCCTCCCCGATGCCAATGAGCAGATCAATGTCTTTCTGCTTCACCATGCGTGCAACCTTCCTGTAAAGATCATCAGGCGGCAAACCCGACTGCAGGATGTCGGAAAGAATGAGAACCTTTACTCTTTGCCTGGACTGGGCATTGAGAAAATCAAGGGAAACATCCAGGGATAATATATCAGAACTGTAAGCGTCATTGATAAGAAAACAATTGTTGACAGCGTGTTTCAACTCCATGCGCATAGCAACAGAAGACAATCTTCCTGTTCGTTCAGGCATTTCGGGATTGTAAAGGTCGAAAGCAAAGATAAAGGCAATGCAATGCAGAAGATTTTCCAGTGAAGCCTTATCGGCAAAAGGGGTGTAAAAAGGATACACCGTACCTTCAAATTCAACTTCGATCATTTTAAAACTGTCTTGCGCTCCGGCACCCAACACTAACATGTCGTCGTCTTCACTATACCCCCATGAAAAAAGCTGAACTTCAGGATGGGATTTAGCCCAGGCGTAAATGCACCGTTTTACCTTTTTCTGTTCGCTGTTGAATATCAGGATGCTGCAGTCTTCAAACAGCCGCAGCTTTTCCATTATCTTGGTTTCTGTATCGGGAAAGCCTTCATCGTGAGCAGGGCCGATATTGGTAAAAATCCCGATGGTGGGCCGAATGATGGCAGCAAGTTTTTCCATTTCTCCCTGCCGGGAAATGCCAGCTTCAAATACAGCCATCTGATGAGAAGGCTCCATGTTCCAGACCGAAAGTGGCACGCCCACCTGGGAGTTATAGCTTCTGGGGTTTTTTACAACGTTACAATCGGGTGCCAGCAACTGGGTAAGCCATTCCTTCACTATGGTTTTTCCGTTGCTGCCGGTAATGCCCACTACCGGGCAGTCGAACTGGCTTCGGTGTGAAGCAGCCAGTTTCTGCAATGCAGCCAACGTGTCTTCCACCAGGATAAAACAAGCGGAATCTTGCCAGCCGGGGGTTTTGGGCAATGAAGAAACCACAAAGCACCTTACTCCTTTTCGCAGCAACTCATCAATAAAGCGATGCCCATCGTTTTTAGCTGTTTTGAGGGCAAAAAAGACAGAAGAGCCGGCAAAAGAGATGCGCCGGCTGTCGGTAAGCAGAAAAGAGACAAAATGATCCTCAGGGCACTGCCCGTGCAGTTGGCCCTGCATAAGGGTTGCCAGCTCTTTGGGTGAATAGAGTTGAGCCATGGCAAAAGAGTTTTAGAGCAACAGGGTATCGTCTGAGTCGTCCTTGAGCGATTTCAGCGCATTCTTGTCGGCATCACTGTCAGCTTCCAGGGAAGAGAATTTTAGCGGATTGGCAGAAATTTCATCATACAGCTGCCGGTTGCGACATACATCGATGGCCAGGTACAATGCTTCACGGAAAGATTCGGGAGAAGCAACATTTTTACCTGCCAACTCATAAGCCGTGCCATGGGCCGGTGATGTCCTTACTTTGGGCAAACCAGCCGTGAAGTTCACCCCTGACTGGAAAGCCATACTCTTAAAGGGAATAAGCCCCTGATCGTGAAACATGGCCAGCACCCCGTCAAATTCCTTTAAGGTGGGAGAGCCAAAGAACCCATCGGCAGGATAAGGTCCGAAGGCCAGGATTCCTTCATCAAATGCTTTCTGGATAGCGGGAATAATAACAGTTTCTTCTTCTATGCCAATAATTCCCCTGTCGCCGGCGTGGGGGTTAAGCCCCATGATGGCAATCCTGGGTTTGCGCAGGCCAAAATCGCGGATGAGGGAATTGTGCATGATCCGCATCTTCTGCAGCAGCAGCTCTTCGGTTATCATACCCGGAACTTCCCTCAACGGGACATGACCGGTGATAACCCCGATGCGCATGGTATCGCTAACCATCAGCATCAAGGCCTCTTTGGCATTAAACTTCCCTGCCAGATACTCGGTATGACCGGGAAAGTTGAAATCTTTGCTCTGAATATTTTGTTTGTTGATCGGACCTGTAACCAGTGCATCAATATGTCCCTGAGCAAGATCCACCGTGGCAGCTTCCAGTGCCAGCCATGCAGCTTTGCCGGCTACGTCGGTACTCTGTCCCAGCTCAACCTTGATCTCCTGGGTTACCACATTCACCAGGTTGAGCTTATCCTCCAGAGCCTGGTTGGCCGAACGGATTACATTGAATGCTACTTCATTCATATTAAGCGCCTTGCGATGATAGGAGGCTACTTTAGAGCTTCCATACAGCACAGGGGTAAAATACTCAAATATGCGGGAATCCTGAAGACTCTTCAGAATGACTTCATAGCTGATGCTGTTCACATCGCCATGGGTAATTCCTATACGCAAAGGTTTTATTTTTTCTTCCTGGATGTTATTTTCGTTTTCCATTGTTAAAAGACGATTATGTTTTATGCAGCAAAGTTACAATAATTCAGAAAGTAACGAATGATTAAATGGCTCTGTGATTGTGAATCCGCAAAAGGCTTCAATCACTGGTCAGCGGTCTGTGTATCCAACCAGTTTGCATTGCTGAGAAAATGGCACAACAACCTCACACCTGCGGCAGTCCCCCCTTTTCCAAGGTATGATTCACGACTATCCATGAATGCCACTGGAGCAATATCAAGATGTATCCATGGATACTGAGTAAACGCAGCGAGAAATTTGCCCGCTGTGATGGCCCCGCCTCCTCTGCCTTTGCCCAGGTTTCGCAAGTCAGCAACATCAGAATGGATCTCCTTATCATATTCTTCCCAGAAAGGAAATTCCACGATTCGCTCATACACCTGCTCTCCTGATCTGATAAGAGCCGCCATGGGCTCAGCAGCATCCTGCTGCATGCCCACCATGCCGAAAGGACCGATGGCCACGGCAGCAGCACCGGTAAGGGTAGCAATATCGATTACCAGTTGCGGGTTGTATTTTTGGGCGTAAATCAGCGCATCCGCAAGAATAAGCCGCCCCTCAGCATCTGTATTGATGATTTCCACCGTTTTGCCATTCCCCATGCGGATGATATCTCCGGGTACCATGGCTTTTTCTCCCGGACGGTTATCCGTAGCCGGTATCAGGCCTACAACGTGTACAGGTATCTTGTTCATTGCCAGCGCATACAACGTGCCGAACACTGCTGCACCCCCTGCCATATCGCTTTTCATGGTAATGAGCCCCTTACCGGGTTTAAGGTTGATACCTCCCGTGTCAAAAACCAGTCCTTTTCCCACCAGCACCACAGGACCTGAATTGGTTGCATCTTCAGGTTTCCATTCTATAACGGTAAAAGCCGGTTCAG
>JAABSE010000111.1 GCA_011390575.1 Sphingobacteriia bacterium | reverse complement strand
ATGGAAATTTGCTCTTGAGTATCACAGCAGCAGTGACAAGAAAACCACTATCATTGAACGGGATGACAGGATTGCCCGATTGGGCAGTGCCATCATCAACCCGGGAAAATGGTTGTCATTTCTGACTACCCTCATCAAATGGGGTGAATACAAACCTACAGGAAGAAAAATTGCCATCATCGGGCAAATGGTTTAACGTTTTCCTTCATGTTTCAAAGTAAAAAAACGGAATCATTAGTTATTGGCCTAATAAGTACGTATTTTTGTACATAATAACGTAAAAATAAAAATCATGATAGCCGCAAACTTCTCAGAATTCAGAGCCGGGTTAAAAAAGTTTCTTGATCAGGTTGAAGACAATAACGAGACCCTGATTATTAAAAGAAAATCAGGGAAAGGGTCGGTATTGTTATCGTTGGGTGAATACAATTCTATTATGGAAACCATGCACCTGTTGAGCTCAAAACCCAATGCAAACAGGCTTTATGAATCCATAAAACAAATGAAAGAGGGAAAAACAGTAGAAAAAGGTTTAATTGAGGAGTCATGAGGATTGTTTTTTCACTGAATGCTTGGGAGGACTATCTATATTGGCAAAAGCATGACAAAAATAATTCTTCTTTCCATTTAACACTTTTCATTTTTACTATTCATACTTAAGGGTTTCGATGGGGTTGCGCCGTGCCTCGCTGATGGCAATGGAATTCACGATAATCATACACAATACCCAGGTCAGGATCCCCACGAGCAGGAAAGGCAGAATATGAATCTGGATGCGGTATACAAAGTTATCCAGCCAGTTATCTACAAAATAATAAACCACCGGCCAGGCAATCAGATTGGAAATCAGCACCAGCAAACTGAATTCCAAAGAAATCAGTCGGGTAAGCCTCGCAGAGGATGCCCCCAGCACTTTGCGAATACCAAATTCTTTTCGTTTGGAATTGAGCACAAAAGCTGTTGTGCCCCACAATCCCAACACAGCCAGCACAATGGCAAAATAACTGAACATTTTTCCCATTCCTGCGGTTTGCAACTCGTTCTGGTACAGATTTTCGTATTGCTTATCCATGAAGAAGTGATTGAGGGCACGTCCGGGATTATTCTCATCCCAAATCTGCTCAATGGTTTCCACCACCTCACTGAGATTGTCATGATTGAACCGCACCAGCATTCTCAAGGTAGCCGGCCCATACTCCCGAAACTCATAATTCATAAAAAAGGCAGTCGGTTGCACTTTGCTATGCACACTCTGAAAGTTCATATCTTCCACCAGCCCGATAACCTGTTTGTCCGTTCCATCCCAGAATCCTTTCAACACTTTGCCCACGGGTTCGGTTAAGCCCAGCGCACGGGCTGCACTCTGATTCAATACCACATGGCTTACACTATCGGTACTGTATGACATATCGAAAACTCTGCCTTCCAACACTTTGGCGCCCAGGGTTTCGAAATAGCCAAAATCTACCGGGCCAAAGCTGATGGGCTGTGCTTCTTCAGATCCCTGATCTGACTGCCGAAGCATTCCCTGGTTACCAACACTTTCAGTAGGAACATGGGCCCCTCCGCTAACACTCACAATGAAAGGATAGGATTCCAGCGCATTTTTCATGCGATGGTAGTTCTGGTTGACATCAAGCGTTTGCGGAATATTAATAACGATGAGATTTTCTTTATCAAAGCCCGGTTCCTTCATGGCAAAACGGTTTTGACTAACCATAAAGATACTGGCCAGCACCAGGCCAACAGAAATGGCCACCTGTACAATTATCAGCAATTGCTTGTAGCGGAGGTTAAAATTCATTCCGCTTTGTACCTTGCGACTGATAAGTGCTGTAGAACCTTTGAGCACATCCAGGGGTTGAAAACCCGACATTACCATTCCCGGATAAAAGCCGGAAAGCAGGGCCACAAGAAGTACCATTCCCAGCAGCCAAAACCAGAAATACCCCATACCTGAATAATTCATTACCAGTTCTGTTCCAACGAGATCAGAAAAATAAGGGAGGAATATCTCCAGCAGGCCCAGGCTGATAACAAAAGACAGGAGGCACAGGAGCAAAGATTCGCGGAGAAAAAGATGCATCAGCTGACGGGGTCCGGCTCCCAGCACCTTGCGCATACCTACTTCACGGGCTCTTCGGGTAGCCTGTGCTGTGGTGAGGTTGATATAGTTTACACAAGCCAGCAGAATGATCAATACCGCAGACACCGAAAATATATAAAGTGAAGTAGCACTTCCTGAGCGCATAAAAGAAGTGGCTTCTATCCCTGTGGAATCGAGGTAAATATCTGAAAGGGGTTGAAGGCTCATAAAATGTCCTTTTTCCCGGAATTGAGCGTTGCGTACTTCGTCATACAAAGCAAAGATCTTTTCTCCGGTAAGTTTGGGGTCGGCATCATCCCTGAGCTTGAGATAATATATCGTGGAATGATTGCCCCAGTCGGTAAACATCCCACTGTTAACATTGCGCATCCCTTCAAAGTTGGCCACCAGTTCAAAGTCCATATGACTCTTTCCGTGAAAATCTTTCAGGATGCCGGCAACGGTAAAGTCCAGCATATTACTAAAATTTATCACCTCACCTATGGGATTGGCATCACCAAAATACCGTCTGGCAGCACTGCGGGTAAGGATAATGCTATTGGGATTGTCTGCAAAGCTTTCCAGACTTCCCTCTTCCAGTTCAAAACCCAGCACGGTAAAAAACCCGGCATCAGCAATCATCATTTTCCGCTCTATCAATTCGATATCTCCTGCACGCATATTGCCTGATATGTTGTAGCTTGCAATCCTTGAGGTGCTCTCAATTTCAGGAATTCCTTCCAGATGTTCATGAAACCTGGCTGACAGGACCATCATTTGCCTGTCTTTATGAAAAGTGTTGTGCACAATACGGTAGACATTCTCCCTGTCGGGGTGATACCTGTCGTAACTTCGCTCCTCTATTACATAAAGAGCGATGGCAATAAAGCCCATAAAACCAATGGCCAGCCCCAGAATATTAATCCCTGAAGAAAGCTTTCTGCGGAAAAGATTACGAAAACTGAGTTTTAGAAAATTTACGGTCATATCTGTTTATTTTTTTCACATAATTAACAAACCTTAAGCCAAACACATTTACTTATTGACATTCATATCATTGCAACCATTCCCAAAGTAACATTCATCTCAGGCAACAACAACCAAAGTGTCCGTTTCCGAACCAGGTGTGGCATTTTTCGTACAATCTTTGGAAGCTTTCCCCGGGAGACCGGAATGAGTCATACTTTAAAAAATCCCCTTATAACTTTTCCAGATAAGGCAATGGCGATACAAACCGGTATTCTGCAGAAATCTCAAAAAAGTAATTCAGCAGATTCAAATGTTCGGAGCCAATAATCAGCAAAATACGATCATCCGGCTCCACAGGAATCCGTTGCACATTCCGGAAAATGCGCAGGTTGCGGTTGAACCAGCGACCGGTTTCAAAGTCTACACCCGTAAAATCGCCGGGTTCTTCTTCATACTGAAACGGATGAAAAAGATAATAAGAAAGAGACTTATTGATGATTTCCTGTTGATTGACGTATGCCAATTCTTCGGTAATTGAGCTTACCTTTTCCTTACCATCCATACGTGCCTCCGAATATTGCCTGAAAGGCGAATTCATGTAAAAATCCTCAAAAGCGCCCATCCTGGTTTCATTCCCAAATATTTCAAGGATTTCAGTGTAATGTTTCCCCATATCGTCCACGCAGTATACTTTGTCAAGCCCCCGATTTGCTGCGATGCGAAACCCCAATTGGTAAATTTCACTTTTCGTGAGATCCCATCTTCCACCTCGATATTCATTATACAATGAATCTGTAAATTGCTGCCGGGAGGGGTCCCTCTCTATGGCAATTATTGTGGGCTTAAATTCTTCGATGGCTTTGGCAATGGCGATGATTTCCGACTGCCAGGGCTCCTTCAATACATCAATCTGATCCTCTTCGCTTGTCTGAAAGACATCCTGATTGGGGTAGGCGAAATGGAAAGTGCCCAGGGTCATTATTTCAACCGGGTGGTTAATTTTATCCATTTGGGCATGACTGGTTCCCAACCAACCCGAGAATAAAAGAAGCAAAATACTGTGTAAACATACTTTTTTCATGATACATTTTTATTGATACAAAGCGTTAAATCTGCGGAGCTTTTGATTTTTATCAAGTCTCAAAACAGCTGCTGCCATTCGCAAACACATGGATAGACGGTTTGCTGCAATGAAAAGTTACCGTCAGAATGTAGTATTTTTAAGCAATCAGCAAATTCCTGCTATACTTTACCCCACCCATCCTTTTTCAGTTGCTCCCGCTAAACGTTGTTATATAGTGTTAGTTTTGTCAATTTCAACCCTCAAAATCCATCTTTCCCCCTTACCACCAGGGTAGCGCAAATGATTTCCGACTTCAGATTTTCGTATTCTACTTGCTGTTGTTTTTTGTAATCCTCAAAAAGGGCAGCCTTATCAGGATGCTTGCCGCCAAGCTCATCGCAGCGTCTTGCCAGCCGGGCATACTCCTGCTCATACCCTTCTGCTGTAGATTCTCCGGCCGGCACCTCATCAACCAGCATCATACCGGCTTCATCAATTTGCCTGAGCATCTCGTTTCTTTTCAGCACATGGGGATGACTAAAACTGCTATCCTCTTCCACATAGCCATCATCAATGACAATGATACCTTCAGAAGCCAGATGTGAGGAAAGCTGCGAAAGAGTTTGAAAATAGTCACCCAACACCTGACCGATAGCTCCAAGGATAATAATATCGTATTTGCCAAGATTTTCTATCTTTTCCCGGATATCGCCCTGCTCAAATTTACACAAATCAGCAACCCCATACTCATCAGCCTTTGCTGCAGCGAAGGAAACAAATTCAGCTATACCATCTATACCATGGCAATTGTATTGCAGTGACTTTGCCATTTTCACTGAAACAGCCCCCTTTCCACAGCCCAAATCCAGCACCCTTTGCCGGGATGGATTTTTGATGTGTTTTTTTATCAAACCGATAATTACATCTGGGTCTGAACCAATGGTCCAGAAATCCTGCAGGATGTAAGGCAGGTAAGGCAGGATATCCTTATCGCCACAGTCCATAGCTGCAAGGATCGATTCATCGAGGGTTTGCGTTTTCATACAATTAAAATTAATATCGGTTCTACTGCACTTTTAGGGGAAAGAAATACGAGATGCATTGATTCAATTCATATAGCCATAAGACCGGAGACTGAAGACAGAAGACCGAAGACCGAAGTGGATTCTCTTCCGTCTTCCGTCTTCCGTCTACGGACGATCTTCATCTCATTTAATATTAATACATAGTCTTATTAACTAAATTATTAGTGTTAATATCCAAACCAGCTCTATTCTCTGTCCATTTCAAATACGCCTCCACCTTGTTTTAATATCAGCATATTTTCTTCGGGTTTGAATTCTATTTCCAATTGGTATTGATCTGCTCTGAAGATGTTATTCCCTGCGGGCTCAAGGGGAAAAGAGGGTTGTCCGGTACCCTGCGCCATCAGCACTTCGTTTTCCACAAAAATTGTCAGCTTTATGGGCAGTTGCGGGGTTGCATATACACCGGGGTATAGCTTTAGTTCTTCGGGTGTAAGAACAACTTCGGGTGCAAATTCCGGCATCTCATAATCTTTGCCGAAGTAAATGCTCAACACACCTAACAGAATATCATTCATGGGATACCCCACTGCATTGGAGGCAAAAGCAACAGAGAAGTTTTCACCGGGGAACAACGATGCATTGGACTGGAAGCCATCTATTCCTCCGGTATGTCCATAACCAGCCTTATCGTAAAAAGGGAACTGAAACAAACCCAATCCATAGCCATCTCTGGTAGTCATCATTTGCCTTAAGGTGCCACGACTGACAAGGTTACCCTCAAAGAGATTGTACAAAAATACATTCATATCGTAGGGAGTAGATACAATGGCACCGGCGCCCAGGGGAATGCTCATATCTGTTTCAGCCTCCGGAATCCAGCCTCCTGCCCTGCTGTAGGATCTGGCTTCATGGATAGAAGATACCGGCGATTTGCCCACATACGTATTTTTGAGTCCAAGGGGCTCTGCAATGAGTTCTTTTACCAGATCTGCATAGTCTTTGCCGGTTACATCCTCAGCAATAAAAGTAAGCAACACATAATTGGTATTGGAGTATTCTCCTTTTTCACCGGGTTCAAAAGCCATGGGATAGGCAGTAATAATCTCCAGCAATTGTTCGCGGGTGTGAGGACTTGTGTGATACTTTAAATACTCAGGTGCATTGGTGAAGTTAAAAAGACCACTCCGGTGACGCAGCAAATCATCGATAGCAATGTTTTCTGCTTGCTGAATATCAGGAAAGAATTTGCTGAGCGGGTCAAAAAGAGAAAGTTCGCCATTCTCTACCAGCTTCATGATAAGGGTAGCTGTAAAAGTTTTGGAAACCGAACCAATGCGGTATCGCGTATCGTTGCCGGCAGGTATCTCCTGCTCAATTCTGGCATAGCCGTAGCTATTACTGTACACCTCTTCACCGTTGAGAAACAGGGAAATGCTTCCCATCCCGCGGTCATTGTTTTCAATAAGGGAGAACAAACTGTCCATCCGCGCTTTGTCAAAGTCCTGTGCATACAAGGTTATGCCAGTCAACAATACTGAAAAAATCAGCAATTTTCTTAGTAGGTTCATCTGAATGTAAATTTAGGTTTAGGATTAATTAGGTTTATCCCTGTGATACGACTGTTACTTCTCCACCCGGGTAAACAGATTGTTATACTGCTTTTCAATGTCTTTTATCTCTTCTGCTGTTAGCATGACAAACTCTTTTTGGCGGGCTCTTTTAGACAGTTCGCCATTATTATGTTCCAGGAAGCGTATAAGCATCGCCACCATATTGTCGGGCATCTGGAAAACGTCATCCAGATAGCGTTTCATTTCATCATATTTCTGAAGGTATGCCACCTCCTCCGGGATAAGCCGTTCAATGGTCTCGTTTACACAATCGTACAGAAACTCAGCCTGCCTGGTTGCATCAAAATACCGGTAATAATCAATTGTTTCATTTAAAACAGTCACATTGTTGTCTGATGATTTCTCCCATTCAATAAAGTCAAGCAAGGGTTGTGAGAAACTTTCCAACACGCTTCGGTATTCATCTATGCGGTTCAATATTGCAGCAGATACCGGGAAAATAATTCCCTGTTGTGAAAATTTCATGCTGGCCAACATATGATGTATCAGATAACGGTGTATCCTGCCGTTACCATCCGCAAAAGGATGAATAAACACGAATCCAAAAGCAATGGAAGCAGCCGCAAGTACAGCATCGTAGGCTGTTTTTACCATTTTTTCAGAGCTTTCGAGCAAACCATTGACCAGTTGATCAATATCCTGGTGCCTGGCAGAAATATGATCAGGTATGGGTTCGCCTGTCTGGCGATCATGCTGGCCTACAAAGCCCCCTTCATCCCTGAAGCCCATTTTGACGAAACGACTGTTCTCGATCACGATCTGTTGCAATCGCATAAGTTCTTCCCTGGTTAGTGGTTTAGAACCTGCCTGCCCAATGGCTTTTCCCCATCGTGCTGCACGGCTACCGGACGGAGTCTCCCCCTCAATGATGTAAGAAGCTTTGGAGTCTTTTAAAAGAAGAAATGCAGATGTTCTCTGCAACACATCTTTGTGTACATTGCTGAGATTGCTGCTGTTCCTGGCCGACAGTTTTGATTCGATATAGTTGATGAGTTTTCCCGTTTTGAAAATAAGGGGACAAAAATCAACCGTGCCCGGCAGATTATTCCTGATGCGGTGGCGACTCGAATTGGTACTTTCGGCAGAAGCAAATTGAAGATTGGTGTCTATCAGCAGAACAAAATTTCCGCTATTTAGATCTTCAACAGGTAACCTTACATCATTCAACCATTCATACAAAAACCAGATTTTTCGACTGTATTGACCTATTTGTTCTTTTTGCACCAGCGCCAATATTTCGCTTTGCGTTAGTTTTTCAAACAGTTTCTTAAAAAACAGCAGGTTAATGCCTTCATACTTCAATGCAAAAACCAACTGGTCATATAAAGTTTCTTTGGGGTGGTACCGGGGTGTAAACACTCGCCATTGACTGGTAGCGTACTTCCTGTGTTTTGTGCTTATTAAACACAGTATTTGAGGAAAGGGAACGGACAATTGATAGGAATCAATTAATGCTCCATAGCCTACAATCCAGCCATCTTCAGGGGCTTTGACGCCATGAAAAACGCTTATTTTTTGTGAAATCTGCTTACCTAGCACCAATTTCATGTAAATTGATTACTCAACGTTAATTATCCGATAAAATGATAAAGATAGTTGAAAAACAGATACAATATATGAAAAACGATTATTTTTTCACATGCTCTATGAAAAAATAATAAAGGGTGATATTTCTTAGATCCCGCAAGCTTCCTGTTTCTTTGGAAGCCGGAAGTCCCATGGCCGGAGGAACTATGAGTTTGGAGCATTAACTCCCAGCTTTCGGATTAATCACCCACCTCCAACTCTTTGTTGAAATTCCTTCATGCAAGATTGCCCCAAGGGAGTTTTTTCGTCACTGATTTTTATCTTATTTCCAGGGAAACTGCTTAATGTGGTTGAGAAGGCGTTATTGTTTCCCAAACGGACAGTATTGTCCGATTCAGGACAACTCATGCACTGATATTCCTGTAGTTTCGGATTCCAATTCGCTTCTGCCAGATTTTAGTCTATTGATTTTTTGACTTTTACAGCCTATGGCATGCTTTTAACGCGCACTGATATCGTCAAAGTTTAACGATGAGGCAGTAGATTATGCGTGGCACACGAAAAAAAAGCAACCGGAAGGAAGTAATTGACGATTCAAAACAAAAACAAACAAATTTATGAGCACTTACCAAACCCATGCATTTCCCCTATCCAGAATAGCCACCATAGACGTATGCGAAACGGGAAGAAAAAAGCACCATGTTGCAGCCATGATTGAGCTGGATGTTACCGAAAGCCGGAAAAAAGTGAGACAGTCCAGAACGATGCATGAAAAGATCTCTTTCACAGCCTGGCTGGTGAAGGCCATCAGCCTGACCATAGAGAAACATCAAATGGCTGCTGCCTTTCTGAAGGGGAAAAGGAGTGCAATGATTTTTGAGGATATCAACATCTCTATGGTTGTGGAGAAGGAAGTAAACGGGCAGAAAGTACCCATACCGATGATCATAGAAAAATCGCAACAAACCACTGCAGCCTCTATTACCCGGCAAATAAACAATGCAAAGACTTCTCCCCTGACAGAACAGGACATGGTGCTGCAGAAAAACACCGGCAGGATGGAAAGAATATATTACCATCTTCCGGGTTTCCTGAGAAGAGGGATATGGAAATTTATGCTCAAACGACCCCGGTTGGTATATGGCAAAATGGGAAATGTCGCCATCACATCCATAGGAATGATGGGAAACGTGAAAGGTTGGTTTATCCCATTATCCGTTCATCCGCTTTGCTTCGGCATAAGCACCATCCAGAAAAAACCGGTGGTTGTCAACGATCAGATAGTAATCAGAGAAATGCTCAGCATGACCATTTTGCTTGATCATGATGTGATTGATGGGTCAAATATGGCTCGGTTCATCAATGAACTTTCAAAAAACATTGAAAACGGAACAGGATTGTAAGGGATAGAAATCCGACTATTGTCCACCAGCGAACAACCGTGTTCTCATACGGACAAGTTGCTTTGGTTATGCGTTCCCAACAAACACATAACTCTCTGTATTTGTACTCATTAGCAAGGGTGGCACATTTTTGAATATACATTGTGTATGATATTTCTAACAAAACAATGTCTTTCAAAACAATTCCGGGTATGAAGCTAAATATTATTTCGCTATGGATTATTATTGTGCTC
>JAABSE010000110.1 GCA_011390575.1 Sphingobacteriia bacterium | reverse complement strand
ATGCTTTCGATGAAACGAGCGACTGGATAATCCCCATGGTGATTGCCATTGAAGGTTTTACCATAGATACCGACTATTTCAGGCAATTCAAATATCAGAAAGCAAGCTTAAACTATTGGATGCCGGGAATTAGTGCATTCAAAGAATTGGGCGGTAATATTTATGCAAACCTGACGCTCTTGATCCCTGTTGGAAATGAGACACTGACTGATTTCTATGGAAATGAAACCGATGGTTTTTTGATTGGCTTAGCGCCTGCACAAGGCATATACTACATTCCTAAATCAAATTTCGGTATTACCCTCGGAATTGGGATGTATCAAAGGCTCCTGACGTCCAAAGTTTATAAAAGTGATTTTGGATTTAAAGCGGAAATTGGATTGAAGTTTTAATGAACCGGATCATGTAAAACGCATCTGCATTACAGCCATTCCGTATAAAACAAATCTTGTAAGGCGCTAACACGGCTGCTAATGCTAATTTAGTGTGTTAGACTGTGTTTTTATAATAAATTAGATGTATTTAGTCCTTAGACGGAAGAAAGAGAATCCACTTCGGTCTTCTGTCTCCGGTCTTCTGTCTCTACCCATTGAATCAATCCAACTCGTATTTCTTTCTGCTAAAAGTGCAGTAAAGCCAATATATTTTTCTGTATTCTGACCTGGCAAGCCCGCCATTTTACCTGCCTTATTTTTCACTCCTTTTATGTGCATTTTTTAAATTTAACATAAAACGCCTTGTGTTGATGTAAATTTTAGTTATTTTTATTAAGTCTAAATAAATGTTAGGTGGCATATGTGCTTTTTAAGAGTTCACAGATCATTACTTTCTGTCAGGATGGTCCGATAGAATCCTGTTCAGAAAAACAACTAAAACATCAGAAATAAGGAATCTGATCAATCCCAATTGCCACTGCATTTACCCCCTTCATTTTTATCACCAGGAATTAAAAAACATTGTTACCAACCAAAAAACTACTTCTATGATTGAAACTTTTACCTCTCCCCAAAAAACACATGGACATTACGCACCATGGAAAGCTAAGATTTTACAATACCTGTTCCTTACTTTCGGATTGATATTCTTTTACTCCCCGGGAAGCCAAGCCCAAACCTGCTGCCCTGAATTCAGCCTGAAAGACCTTCAGGAAATTTGCCCTCCCGAAGGCGCATGCCCCGAAAGTGGTGATAGCGACGGGCACGGGGCTCAATGGGCAGCATGCGCAGAAACTACGCATACCTATACGGTTTATCCCAATGATCCGATCTATACTTATGAGTGGACCGTTACCGGAGGTACACCCTCAAGCTCTACCGGCAATCCCGTTAATTTGGATTGGGGAACCGGAACCACGGGTTTTATTACTGTACATATTACCGGGACCAATGGTTGTGAAGAAACCCTGACCCGTGAAATCTGCCTTATCGAGGGGCCTCAGGCAGAATTTTCTTTTCAGCCCGGCCCTTTTTGTATCAATACACCGGTCAACTTTACCAACCTCTCCACAGGGAGTGGCGATTTTTTCTGGGACTTTGGCGATGGGAATACCTCTACCGACTTTAACCCGGTTCATAGTTATGATCAGCCGGGAACCTATGAAATTACCCTCACGGTAACAGATATTGGTGGAACCGGTCAGGATGAAATGCCTACAGCTTGCGGCTGCAGTGACTCTTATACCCTTACCATCGAGATAGAAGATGGTGTGGGGCCCGTAATAGATTCCCAATGTTGCGATGGTACGGTATGTCCCGGCGATACTTCTGTTTTTACCACCAGCAGTCAGTGCTCAACCTATATTTGGTCAGTAACCGGGGGCACGATAACTGGCGGCCAGGGTACAGATGAAATTATCGTTCAATGGGATGCCACCTATAGCGTTCCCACAACAGTTTCTCTGGAAACTCCCGCTTGTGGCACTTCTCCCTGTTCCGGAGCTACCACTCTGGACATACCTGTTCTCTACCCTGATCTTCCTATCAGTGGCCCTGTAAATTTATGCCAGGGATCCAACGGTACTTTTACACTTCCCAATCTACCGGGAACCTATTATAACTGGAGTATAACCGGAGGAAACTACAACATTAACACTTATGACCAGAACACCAATGAGTTAGGGGTTACTTTTATCAGTGAGGGAACCTACGAAATTACAGCAGGTTATGACAATCCGCTGACCGGTTGCGCAGGACAAAGCAGCATTACAGTGGAGGTAAAGCCCGTTTTTACATTATCTTCCGCAGATGAGGATTTGCTTTGTGAAGGCTCTAAAGGGCTGTATTTTGCCAATGGCGATGTTTCCAGCTGGTCGGTTTCTCCGGCGGGACCCAACGTAGATGTTATTGCCAGTGATGCCGGCGAAGTAACCTGGAATACTGCAGGTGAATACATCATCACTGCTGAAGCAGCTTCTCCGGGCGATTTTTGTAATGCCGAAGCCATGACCCGGGTAGAAGTTGTTGCGCCGCCCCAGTTAGACCCCATCGAAGGACCCACCACTGTTTGCCCTGATACGTATCTGACGTACAAAGCAAGTTCAGATACGGAAGGGAGTGATTTTGTATGGTCAATCGATCCTCCTGCCAGCGGGAGTATTCTTTCATACATGGGCAGTGACAAAGATTCTGTTGTGGTTGTGTTCAATGGCTCCGGTCCCTGGACGCTGGAGGTTTATCAGGAGATCGAAGCCGGCCCGTCGCTTGCCTGTACTTCGGAGGTCGAAACCCTTACTGCACAGGCAGTGGCGCCCCCGGTCATCAGCTCTCAGTCAGGAAACAGTCAGGTTTGTGTAGATGCTATAGAAGTATATTCCACTTCCCTTCCTTTGCCGCAGGGCGGATATGAATGGTCGATAAGCCCTGCCAACCGCGGTACAATCCTATCCGGACAGGGTACGGAAGAAATTGAGGTTCGCTGGCATGGCACACCCGCCAATGCGACAGTGAGTGTAAGTTCATGCAGTGGTACAGACCAAATGACCATTGATATCATCGATCCGCCATTTATCGATTTCATCACGGCTGATGGTCCCACATTTTATTGTCTTCCCGATGCACCGTCCAACCTTACCCTCAGCACTTCACTGGATGCAAACTTTGATTATCAATGGTTTCTGAATGGTACTCCCATCGCAGGAGCAACATCTCACGAATATACCATTGCTTCTCATCCCCCAAGCATTCAAACCTACATTTATGAAGTAGAAGCTTCTAACGGAATCTGTACAATAACCAGGGGGATTCTGGTGATTGTTACTGACGATTGCGATGGTGGACCGGGCGTTACCTGCGATCTTGATTTTACATTTGACCCGGATCCAGCCTGTGTTGACCAACCTGTTTCATTCCAGGCCATTCCTACTCCCGGAGGGTTCGATTTTGAGTGGGATTTTGGAGACAATTCTACCTCTTTTACCCAGGACACAGAAAAGGCTTATGGTACTCCGGGAGTTTATGATGTAACCCTGACCGGAACTTATATGAATGTATGTTCATTGGTGGTAGAAAAACAGGTAACAGTGCATGAACTTCCGGTATGCGAAATTGCTGCTGCAGATACTATTTTCTGCCCCGGTGATTCTCTTTTGTTAGAGGCATGCACCGGTATGCTTTCCTACCAGTGGTACAGAGAAGGAAGTCCTGTAAACGGAGCGGACCAGGAAACATTTTATGCTACTGAACATGGACTCTACCAGGTAGAAGCAACCAATCAGTTCGGTTGTTCAAACTTATCAGAAGGGATCTACATCTTTTCTCATAGTACTCCCCGCGCAAAAATCAGCGCTGAAAAATCCTTATGTATAGTCCCCAATCAATATTTAAACTTTAATCTGTCAACTCCTTTGGATCCTGATTACATTTATGAGTGGAGCTCCAATTTGCCTGCTTTGAGTTTTAGCCCAAACAATGGTAATAATGCCTTTGAGACTATTGCCTTCGGTACGATGCCCGATCCGCTTCCTTCTCAAATTGAGTTTTATTTAAGTGTTACAGATATCGAAACAGGTTGTGTTAATTATGATACATTGTGTGTTTCTGTGTATGAAACACCCCAGGTAACAGTGGATTGGGTGATGGAATGCGAAGAAAACAGCCATACATTAACACCCAGTGTAATTGATACCAACCAATACCACTATCAATGGAGCAATGGTGCAGTCACACCTGAAATTACGGTTTCTCAGGCAGGCTTTTATTCCTTGATTGTAACAGATAAAGCTACGGGTTGCTCTACCAGCAGCCTTTCCGCAGCCTTTATTACCCCTGGGCCGGATCTGAGTTTGTTCCCAACGGGATGTGAAACGATTATGGTTGACCAAAATCTGGACCTTTATGTCCCGCTTCCCCTTAATTCAACTTCATGGCCCAATACCTATCCTGATGCTTATCCCAACATAGAGTGGTATGCCGGTAACAACCTGCTGGGAAATGGGCAAAGTTTCCAGTTCAGCAGTGCTGTTCCGGGATATTTTGAAGTCTATGCCACTGTTGAAAATCAGTATGGCTGTTCGGATACTACTGTCGTGTTTTGTATAACCGTTGAAGCAGAAGAGGAAGCAAATCCACAACTCTCTGTTTCAAAGGTGTTGAACAACATCAATGAATCAGACCTCACAGAATATACCCAGGTAGGCGATGTGCTGACTTATGATATAGAAGTTTGTAATACAGGAAATGTTCCGTTGTATAACATAGTAGTCACCGATCCCCTCACAGGGATGAGCGAAAATATTGCTCAGCTGGATCCGGGCGATTGTGCATCGTTTGCAACAAGCTATACAATAACGCAGGAAGATATCGATACCGGATTTGTCCTGAACACGGTTACAACTGAAGGGGAGGATGCTGACGGCAATGCGGTGACAGATGAAGCGGAAGAAAGTGTACCCGGAAGAATCTTGCCGGGCATTTCTGTCAACAAAGAACTGGCCCACATCAATGAATCAGACCTCACCGAATTTACCCAGGTGGGCGACGTGCTGACCTATAACATTGAAGTATGTAATACGGGCAATGTCATTCTGTATAACATAGTCGTTACAGATCCTCTCACTGGAATGAGTGAAACTATTGCGCAGCTGGAACCGGGCGATTGTGTAATGTTTTCAACAAGCTACACGGTGACACAGGACGATCTGGATGCCGGCTTTGTCCTGAATACAGTCACTTCTGTAGTGGAGGATGCCGATGGTGTTATTATCGTAATTGATGAAGATGAAGAATCTGTCACAGGCAGTGGTAATCCGGATATTTCCGTTAACAAAGAACTGGTCCACATCAATGAATCAGACCTCACCGAATTCACCCAGGTGGGAGATGTGCTGACCTATACCATAGAAGTCTGCAACACCGGAAATGTTACGCTGTATAACATCATGGTCACCGACCCGCTCACAGGCATGAGCGAAAACATTGCGCAGCTGGAACCGGGCGATTGTGAAGTGTTTACAACCAGCTATACGGTAACAGAAGAAGATATGGATATGGGTTTTGTCAGAAACACTGTCTCTGCTGAGGGTGAAGATGGAAACGGAACCCCGGTAAGCGCAAATGATTTCGAGATAGTTGATGCCAATCCGGAAACAGGTGAGCCGGGATTATTGATTGAGAAAAATCTTGTCAGCATCAATGACAATCCCGAACAAAACACCTACAATCAGGTGGGAGATTTACTCATGTATGAGATTATCGTTACCAATACAGGCAATGTAACCCTGACCAATGTCGTGGTAACTGACCCCCTTACCGGGCTGAGCCAAACCATTCCGAGCCTGGCACCCAATGATTCGCAGTCATTTTTCACATCCTATACTGTGCAACCAGCCAACCTGATAGATGGAAGATGTTATGTGATGAATACGGCTACTGCAGAAACTTCCTACCAGGGCAATCCTGTTACCAGCAGCGATACACTGACCGTTGACTGTAAAGATGGATCGGTTTCAGCAGATGATTTATACAACGAGCATAATGATGATTTTGTGGTATATCCCAACCCCACAAAAGGCACCATTTACCTCGAATCATCGCGCATGCTGAAAGCAACATCGCTGCGGATTGAAATCGTAAATATGATGGGTGAGATTGTTGTCTCAAAATCCCTTCCTGAGCAGAAAAGGATTGAAATTGACCTGAAGGACACCCCACCCGGAGTTTACTACCTGCGGGTATTTGAAGGTGAAAAGGTAGAGTCGCAAATGATCATCAGACTCTAACGACTCCGATATAACTATTGCTGTTAAACAGGATGAAGGCTTTGCTTTCATCCTGTTTTGTTTTGGTAGATATTCCTGATCATTAGCTGCGCTTCCTTTTGCGCTGTCAAAAGCTTTAATTTCTTTTACGAACCAGGAACCCACTTCGGTCTTCTGTCTCCGGTCTTCTGTCTATACCCATTGAATCAATGCAATTCGTATTTCTTTCCACTAAAAGTGCCGTAGAACCGCTTATAAAAACTCCTTTCTTAATTCCGATATGATGCCAGCGTCCATGATGTATATGCTGTTTTGTTTGTTTCCGGGTTTAAGCGAAAAATCCAGCAAATCCTGGTAGGTTGCAGGTGGTTGTGTGCTGTTTTGTGTCACCTTGTCGCTGGTAAAGAACAAGTATTTGCCACAATCCGAAACAAACGGGCAAAATTCGAAAGAGGGTGAATTGATTTTCTCACCCATGTTTTTGGGTCGGGTCCAGTGGCCATCGGGGCGCCGGAAGCTGATCCACAAATCGCCCCTCCCGAAACCTTTTCCCCATCCGTTGGAGGTGAATATTATATAGCTTTCATCCCGGGCAACATAAGCATTGTACTCGTCTCCCGGTGTGTTAATTGAGTCGGGTAGGGCATGCACAGATTTGTATTTTCCATTTTCAAGGGTTGAATAATAGATGTCTTCTCTGCCCGGTCCGATTCCATCGCTGCGTATGGCGCACCAGTAGAGCGTTCCACTGTTGGTTACAGATGGATAGAATTCATTGGCTTCCGTATTGACCGGACTGCCCGGGTTGACGGGTTCCGACCACCCTTTGTCGTGTCGGTCAACGTACCAGATGTCGAAATCTTTGGTTTTTCCGCCTTCTTCCAGAGGCCTGTTGGAGGCAAAGTAAAGCCTTTGGCCATCGGGCGAGAAGTGAGGTTCCAGGTCGGTATATACTCCGGAAAAGGTTGCTACCTGCGGGTCGGTCCACCCTTCGGGTGTTTTTTCAGAAAATACGATGGCCGAATGAATGTACCCCGATACGGTATAGTAAAACTCGTCACCATTGGGCGATAGCGCTGCATCGCGCTCAGCCATATGAGTAGATATTAATCCGGGAGCAAAAATGGCAGGTTCAGTACTGCTCAATTCTGCGGGAATGATGGATGCATTGTTTTCTATGTTTGATCCAAGGGATGGTAGTTGTAAGGCCAGGGTCATCAGAATGAAGACATTGGATCTCAGTGTTGAAAGTACTTTCTTTAATCTCATAAGTTTGTTTTGTGAGGAATAACTAAATATATATACTTGTTGTAAAAGTCAGTTTGTGTTTATTGTTATGGTGATACTACCATGGCAAGGCCGGTCCTTTCCCTTTCTGTCCGGCTCATTGCTGATTATATGCGTATCACATCTTTCTTTTTGTTGTCTGCCAACAAATAGTAAACCAATTCATGTAAGAAACAGGTATGTAATATTTTAAAGTGTTCTGATGGATAGGAAGATTGAAAAACAGGCTGTTGTATGTTCAAATTCGAACATAAGTGTTCGGATACTGAACGAAAAGATTACCTCTGCACGTTTCAATGGCTGAACCTGGCTCAGAGTATGAGAACGATGATTGCAACGATTACCCGTCAGCAGGAATGACAGGGTTTCCTTTTAAGTTGCAATGGGAAAGATGGAGGTCGGATCTGCTGATTTCTGTCCCTTAGGGTTTGCCCGGGTGCAAATAACACTTGCAATGGTAGATCCTATTCAATGGGATTTTCTTTCAGCAGTATGCCCTTTAATCAAATATCCGTATTTCCGGTATGGGAACAACAAACTTCCCACCCCAGTCTTTAATATAGCTGTGCTGTTGAATGATTTCATCTTTTAAATTCCAGGGCAAAATGAAAACATAATCTGGTTTTGTCTCCTTTATCATGTGGGTATGGTAAATAGGAATAAGTGTCCCCGGCAAAAAGTTATCTTGTTTGACAGGATTGCGATCCACGGTATAGTCCAGGAAATCTGTTCTGACCCCACAATAATTTAACAAAGTATTTCCTTTCCCCGGTGCTCCATACCCTATGATTTGCTTATTTTCCCTTTTGGCTTTGATTAAAAACTCCAGGATTTTCCGCTTGGTTTCTTTCACGATTTCTTTAAACCCATCATAGTAGTCAATTTCTTTGAACCCCAGTTTCAATTCTCTTTGAATTAATTCTTTGGCCCTGTCAGTAACCGGTTTGCTTTCATCATTGTTGTGTTTTCCATAAATACGAATAGATCCTCCATGGGTTGGCAATTCTTCCACATCCCAGAGTTTAAGTCCATGAAATTCAAAAATTTCAGATACAGTTGAAAAGGAAAAATAGGAAAAATGTTCGTGATAAATGGTATCAAACTGATTTTCTTCAATGAGCCTTTGAAGATGTGGAAACTCCATGGTAATCACTCCTCCGGGTTTAAGGAAATACTTTAAACCTTTCACAAAATCATTTATATCAGGAACATGCGCTAACACATTATTACCTATCAGAAGGTCAGCTTGCCCGTATTTCCGCTTAAAATATCTGGCAGTAGCCTGTCCGAAAAACTTTGTCTCAGTGGGAATCTGCTTCATTTTTATGGCAAACTGAGCTACATTCAGCGCAGGCTCAATGCCCAGCAGCGGAATCTTTGCTGATTGAAAATATTGCAATAAATATCCGTCATTGCTGGCGATTTCCACTACAAAACTATCTGAATTCAATCCAAATCTTTCTGTCATCTGCTCTGTGTATGCTTTTGCATGCGCCAGCCAGGTATCTGAATAAGATGAGAAATAGGCATAATCGTTGAAGATTGCTTTGGGTTTCACATATTCCTGTATTTGAACCAGGAAACAGCGGTTGCAAACATGCACACGCAGCGGGTAATGTGGCTCCATTTTGTTGAGTTCTTCGGGTTTAACATGATCCTGACATAAGGGTTGCATGCCTAAATCAACAAAAGTATACGCCAACGGGTTGTTGCAAAAGCGACAAGTTGGTAGCTGGGGCTTCAGTTCGTTTTGCATTTTGGTAAGTTTTTGCGGTAAAACGTTCAGTGAATTGTTTTTAAGCTATTGTCAGAGCATTTTTGCAGCTCTTAATATCCTTGCTGCTCAGGATTCGTTACCCTTGTGCGACTAAAATCAATGAGTTATAAACCGAAGTTCATTATCTGAAATAAGGCAACAAAGGGATGCTAAACGGGTTAAATGATTACAGAAAATAAAATACAATACAGTTGTGTAGGGGGAGAAAGAGTTTTACAAACTGGTATTAAAATTAAGGAATAATTGTGAATAAAAAGACAAATAAAAGATATTTTAAAAATAATATAATTAAGTCTAAATAAGCATAATGGCCGATTAAACGACCCTTTCAATAGTTTTTGTTAAAAACACGTATGATTCTTTGCAATAGTGGTCGGACGAGCTAAAAGTCGTCAGACCACAGGGCTGTCCAACTCTTCACCCTCGCTGAGCGGAATTTGCAATTCCGCTCCTAAACACCGGACAATTTACAGCTATTTATCTGCGCTAGTGGTCGGACGAGCTTAAAGTCGTCAGACCACAGTGCTTAGAGTAGTGGCGGGGTGAGCTGTAGTCACCCCGTCCCCATTTCCCTTATACGCTAGTGTCATGTCAAGTATTGATTGACGGATAAAGTCGATACAGTTTTATCCTGGCATTCTCTGTTGTAAACTGCCAATTTATTTTTGCATCCTTATTGTTTCTGTGATTCTGCCAGGCTTTTACTTCACTCTCTATTGTATCTCTATTATCAATTCTTCGATTTAAACATTGTTTTGTTAATACGTTCAATTCTATCTCAGCCATGTTTAGCCAGCTACCATGCTTGGGTGTATAAATGAATTCGAACCGATCCCATATTCTTTT
>JAABSE010000010.1 GCA_011390575.1 Sphingobacteriia bacterium | reverse complement strand
GTGTTTTTCATATTCCAGCTGCAATTGATCAATACGCGCATTGGCAATCCTGTTTTTGTGAAAGTAGGTTGTTGGAAAGCTGAAATGCTGACGCACGGAGATGCCTGTCTTGTTGCCCAGTGTTGAAGGGCTACCCGAAAACCAGGCATATTCAAATTCGGGATTGTCAGGATAAATACCTGTTTTGTGGGCCAAACTTTGAGCCTCCAGTTGCTTTTGATAAGCAGCCAGTCCGGTATTGTTCTTCCCGATTTCTTCCAGCACCGTGTCAATGGTATTGCTTTGGGCAAATACTATTGAGTTGAGTGCCAGAAGATAAATTAAGATGAAAGCAAATATTTTCATAATTATGCTGTTTGATTAAAAGGATTTTGAAATTGGATTAAATTTCAAATAACCAAGGTTAATGTGATGCGCTATAGGTTTTCCTGTTTCTTTCGTTTCTTCAGCATGCTATAAACAACAGGTACAAGATAGATATTGAGCAGGGTAGAGGTGAGCAACCCGCCCAGGATTACCTTTGCCATGGGGCTCTGAATTTCATTTCCGGCTACATCGCCTCTCAGGGCAAGGGGTATTAAAGCCAGTCCTGCAGTCAGGGCCGTCATCAAAATTGGGTTGAGCCTGTCTACAGAGCCGGTAAGAATACTGTCGGACAACGATGTCCCTTCACTTTCCAGCTTCTGATAACGTCCTATAAGCAAAATTCCATTGCGTGTGGCAATACCAAACAGGGTAATAAAACCGATGATGGCCGGAATGCTGAGAACGTTTGAGGTAATCCAGATGGCAAACACGCCGCCAATAAGAGCAAGAGGAAGATTTATCAGCACTACCCCTGCTACTTTCAAATCTTTAAACTCCTGATAAAGCAGAAGGAATATTACGCCGATGGCCAGGATGGAAGTGAGCAATAAAATGCGCGTTGCCGCTTCTGCGCTCTCGAACTGACCCCCAAATTCAACGCGATATCCTTCGGGTATGTCAACCTCTTCGGCAATCCGTGCCCTTATCTGGTCTACCGCACCGGAGAGACTTCCTCCAGCAACATTGGCCGATACTACCAGCTTGCGTTGTACATTTTCACGGCTGATGGTATTGGGGCCACTGGCAGAAACAATATCGGAAATTTCAGAAAGTGATACATATTTTCCGTCAGCAGTTTGTATCAGAGCGTTTTTGAGTCCCGCTATATCCCGGGTGTAATCAGATTTCAGGCGAAGGACAAGATCGAAGCTGCGTTGCCCTTCGTAAATCTCCGTCATCTTTTCTCCCGAGAAAGCTCCTTCCACATAATTGGTAAATTCCTCCACGGTTATGCCGTAATAGGCCAAACGTTCCCTGTTGGCACGCAATTGCAGCTGCGGTACTTCAACCTGTTCTTCAGTGGTGACATCTACCAGGTTGGGGATATCGCCGATGGCCGCTTCAATGCGTTTACCGGTTAGGTAAAGAGTGCTCAGGTCATCACCAAAAATTTTGATGGCAATATTGGCCCGTGTACCCGAGATCATGTGGTCGATGCGATGGCCGAGTGGCTGTCCAACGGTGAAAGCAACCCCGGGCACCGAGGCCAGTTTTTCGCGCACATCTTCCATAAAAACCTCACGGGGTCTGTCCCCGAGCTGGAAATTGATGTCAATCTCCGCACTGTTGGTGGCTTGTGAGTGTTCGTCCAGTTCCCCTCTGCCGGTGCGACGTGCTGTTCCGGTAACTTCCGGAATCGTTAACACAGCTTTTTCCAGCATGATACCCACTTCATTGCTCATATCCAGCGAAATGCCTGGCTGGCTTACGGCACTGATGGTGAGGGCACCCTCATTAAATTCAGGGAGGAAGCTGCGTCCCATATTGAGTAAAATCAGCAAAGCCACTCCAAATAATGCTACAGAACCCCCAATCATTATCTTTTTATGTTGCAAGGCTTTTCCCAGCGAGGTTTTATACCAATGGGCCAGATTCCGGCTGAGCCAGGGTTCTTTGGTTGCTTTTTTCAGATGTTTTTCATCGGTCAACAGATAATAGCTCAAAACGGGAGTCAGGGTCATGGCCGTAAGCAATGAGGCTGCCAGCGACACAATGTAGGCTATTCCCAGGGGCTGCAGCATACGTCCTTCCATCCCTGAAAGGAAAAACAAAGGAATAAATGCCACAATGATGATGAGCGTGGCCTTGATGATGGAGGATCGGATCTCTTTGGAAGTGTCAAAGACGATTTTCAACACCGGAGTGCGCTGCTCCGGGGGAAGCAAAATGTTGCGCCGGAGGTGTTTGTACACATTCTCTACATCAATAATGGCATCGTCTACCAGTGATCCGATGGCGATGGCCATTCCGCCAAGGCTCATGGTGTTGATGTTGAGGTTGAGCAGATGCAGCACTATGATCGCAGATAATAAAGATATAGGAATCGCAATCAGCGAAATGATGGTGGTCCGGAAACTCATGAGAAACAAGAGCAGGATAATGACCACCAGCACGGCTCCTTCCAGCAATACCTTTTGCACATTGTTGATAGCAGTTTCGATAAAGTCGGCCTGTCGGAAAATGGAAGTGTCGATGATTACATCCGGCGGCAGGGAAGCTCTCAGGTCGTTGATATTGTTTTCAATGGCCTCGGTGAGTTTAATGGTATTGGCATTGGGTTGTTTGGATATGGAAATAATAACGGCCGGAGTGGCATCTTGTGAGCCATGGCCCATCTTAACGGCGGCTCCGATTATTACTTCTGCTACATCATTTACAAGCACCGGTTTGCCATTTTTATGTTTTATCAGCGATGCTCCCAGTTCTTCCAGGTTGTTGGTCCGGGCCATTCCCCTTACCACAAATTCATTTCCATATTGCCGGATTACACTACCCTGTGAGTTTTGACTGATGCCCCGGCAAACTGCTTCCAGCTCGCCCATGCTTACTCCATAATGCATCATGCGCTGGGGATCGGCCAATACCTGGTATTGCTTGTAATCGCCACCAATGATGGTTACCTGTGCTACGCCGGGTGTGGCCATCAGAACGGGCTTGATATCCCAGTCGGCCAGGGTGCGTAGATCGAGCATGCTGGTGCTGTCGGCCTGCAACCCCACAAAAACAACCTCTCCCATGACCGAAGTCTGCGGTGCCAGGATAGGAGAACCTACTTCTGATGGAATCAACGGGGAGACCTCTATCATTTTTTCACTTACAATCTGGCGGGCCTTGAAAATATCTGTCCCCCAATCGAACTCCACCCACACAAACGAAAACCCCTGGGAAGAAGCAGATCTTACCCGACGTACATCGGTAGCCCCGTTTACAGCCGTTTCAATGGGGAAAGTAACCAGTCGTTCCACTTCTTCGGGAGCCATGCCATGTGCATCGGTCATTACTACCACCGTGGGAGCTGTGATATCGGGAAAAACATCCACATCCATGCGCGATGCAATCTGCATTCCACCCACCATCAGTACTACGGCCAGTAAAATTACCAGCAGCCTGTTGTCGAGAGATAATTGTAATATTTTGTCTAACATAATATCTCCTTATTTTAATGTACGTGACCTGAATGAGGATCGATATCGCCGGAGGCCGCAGCCATTTTTACCAGCAAAGCACCACGGCTTACGATTCTTTCATTTTCGGTGAGGCCGCGCAGGATTTCAGTTTGAATTCCATCGGTATTCCCGACTTTTACTTCTCTTTTTTCAAAGCTCTCGGGATGGATTTGCACAAATACAAAGTAATTTCCCTGTTCTTCCACCAAAGAAGTATTGGGAACTACAATCCGACTTTCAGATGATGAGGATTTCAGATAAACATCGAGCAGTGAGCCGGTAACCCATGAATGGCGGTTGTTTATTTTGAGATGGACAGGCAGAAGGTGACTTTGGGGATTTACATTTTTTGCCCGGGAGAGAATGCTTCCATCCAAATCTTCCAGTGTGTGGGTTTCGCCACCGGGAGTTTTGATATTGGCACTTACCAAATCGGGTAGTAAAGAAGCGTAACGCTGCTGCACCTCCGCTTTCAGCACAACGTTTTTGTTTTGTGCGATGGTGGCAATGGGTTGTCCCGGTTCTACAAACTGCCCTTCGTTTACGTGCAGCTGCGTCAAATAGCCGTTTGCAGGACTTTTTACCTGCTGGCCGCTTTCAGAGAAATTCCTTGAGAGGTTTTCAAAAATGGCCCTTGCATTTTCGAAGTCATTTTTAGCTTCCAGCAATTCCCGCTGGCTTACGATTTGTTCTTCTGCAAGTCGGCTCAGGCGTTCAAAATCTGCTTTTGTCTTTTCGAAATTGTTGCGTGCCTCCAGGTACCTTTGGGTGGTGTTTCCTTCTGCCAGCCCTTCGCCCGAAATGTTGAGCAATACTTCCCCTTTTTGCCATTGGGTGCCTTCATACAAAGAAGTGTTTGCAAAATTTACAGTTCCCCGGGTCTGAGCTGTGATGGTTATCTCATCGCCCCTTGCAGGCAAGACTTCTCCTACAGTTTTGATGATGGTGCCCATAGATTCCCGAAATACCGTTGTGGTGGAAAAGTCCACTATCCATGATTGTTCTTTGGTGAATGTGACAGCACCCGGATGATCGGACATCAAATGCTCTGCCTCGTGGATGGCGTCGTGTTCATCTGCAAATACGCGAAAATTCCCTCCTTCGATCCTGTAGTTATTTCCGGCATGCTCAATATCAAAAACTATACGGGCCATTCCGGTGGTTTCGGGCATGAGTCTGAACTGATATATGCCTGGTTTGACGGGCGTATCAACGGTTTGCCGGATGCCTGAACTCCCGGAGATGAGGCTTAGGGTGATTTTTCCCTCCTGCAGGGGTTTGAAATCTTCCAGATGGGTGAAATGTGCCAGGATGGCTGAGGTTTTTCCCTGCACAAACGGATCTGCTTCGGCAAAGACTTCAAAGCTGTCGCTGTAGGCTGTAATAAAGAGTTTAACGTCATCATGATCATGTTCATCATCATGGGTTGCCTGATCGTGACGACATGCCATAAATGTTAGAACGAGCAGAATATAAAGAAATGATTTTTTCATTCGAATATTATTTAGTGAATTCATTGGAATAGTATATTGTCGAGCCGTAGGAGCGATACAAGTTTCAATAAAAACCTTATATGTTATCCGACAACCTTAGCAGAAAGGTGGTTAGTAACAATTAACTGAACCTTATTACCTTATTAATTCAGAATTAATTCTATGAATGAGGCAATAAGGTAATAAGGTTAAAATGTGATCATAGATACTATTTTCTACTAAGGTTTAAGGAATTTTGAAAACTGCCGGAAAGTCAACTTAATGTGAGTGAGGATGGTCATGGTCATGGTCGTGGTCGTGATCATGGTCGTGGTCATGGTCCAGATCTTCGTCATGCTCGTGATGCTCGTTTTCCTCTTCATCAACAGTAAATGATTCCTGTCCGTGAGGAGTACCCTCATGATCGTGGTCTTGATCGCAATCATCATTGTGCGAATGCTCGGTGCCATCACTGTGAGTATGGGAATTTGTTTCCTGCTGTGTCCCTGTTCCACAGGAAGTAAGAAAGATAAAAAGAAAAGCCAGGGGGAAAATATATTTTTTCATGGATATAGTATTGAATAAGTTTAAAAATGGTTGAATATCCCGGAAATAAAGAATTCGGGATAAATACGACACAGAGATGCCTTGCATCAAATGCCGTTTTTTTCAGAATGAACAGATGTGATTAAGCTAAAGGGGGTGCACGCAGGCCAAAGGACCGGACGGCAAAGGTAAGATAGGCTGAATTTTTGAAAGGATTTTGCCTGAAACAGGTTCGGGTGGAAATCAAATCACCCGGAGCTTGCATTTCATGGATAAAAACCGGGGTGTCTTTTCCATGTTTAGCGTCATGGTCGCAGCAGGGGCAGTTGATTTCATGCTGGGCTGATCCGGGTGCAAGAATCTGCAAATCGGCCAGCAGGCAGCAGGCATCATCGTTTTCCTGATCTTCGGTTTCATGGGAAGAATCTGACCCGCAGGCAGTATGTTCAAAACAAACATGCGTATCATGATGGTGATGAGGTATCACATCATGCACCAGCAAAACTGCATTGGCAATCAAAAGAAATGCTATGGTGACAATTTGTTTGAGCATATTGTTTTTTAAGAAAGACAAAAGTAATTTTTTTTATGGAAACAGAGAATTATTTCAAATGATTGTAAATTAAAGAAATATTTGCGATGCTATCTAATATTCATAGCCATTCCTTTGAGCCCAACGGATAAGATGTAGCCACAAATCAGAATCCCTGTTTGTAATCATCCCAGGGTAGCTCTTGCGCTGTCATCAAATTTTTTTCATTTCTCATGATTCTGCACAGCGCTTTTTTTACTTACTTCTTTATGCCGTCGGCTAGAGCACGACGGCACCAGATAGATCCTTCTTTGATGGATTAAAGATTTTTATTCTCTTATTTTTCGTTTTCGAATTCTTCTGCGAAAACACCCTTTGCTTTGAAATATTCTTCCAGCTGATTCAGGGTGTCTTCAGTGGCAGAAATGTCTTTGATAATAACTCCCTCTTCCAGCAATACAATGCGGTTGCACACTTCCGTAATGTGCTTTAAATCATGGCTGGAGACGATGATGGTGGTACCTTGCCGATGCAGGAGGCGGAGTCTGGTTTTGAGCCACGATTGCGAAGTGGGGTCAAGATGGGCAAAAGGTTCATCCAGGATCAAAACCTGAGGGTTGGGAAACAGCGCTGCCAGAATGCCGGTTTTGTCCTTGTTACCGGCCGAAAGCTCTCTGATGTATTTCCGGCTTTTGATATCTTCCTGGTAAAAGCCGCTATTGGCCTGCAAAAAGTCTTCAAGATCTGATTTGTTTTTCCCGTTCAGTTTACCGACGTACTCAAGAAATTCCATGGGGCTGAGAAAGGGTATCAGAAATCGCTCATTTAGATAAGCGGTGGTATACTGTTTCCAGTGTTCATTCCCGGCAACGGGTTTGCCATCCGAATGCACTTCTCCCTCATTAGCCCTTATGATATCGAGCATCAGGCTGAGCATGGTGGTTTTTCCTGCTCCATTATTCCCTACTACGCCAAGACACTGGCCTTTTTCAATATGCAGTTGTTCAATATTCAGGACCGTATTGCCTGTGTATTTCTTTTTCAGATTGCGTAACGATATCATAACGATTTATTTCTTTCTAAAGCCTGCGGCCATGATAAATTTTCTTTTCTTAAGTTGTGCTTTTACCAGAGAAATCAAAAAATGGTGAAATACAATACCCAGCAACCCCATGATGCCCAGGAAAACAATAGTGTATTCTCCAAAGCCTGCCCATCGGAAAATAAGATGGATGAATAAAGGCAGAAATAACACAGGCAAAACGCCAAGAAAATGCGTAAACCCGGTTCCCTGGTAATTCATAAAAGTACTTCCCTCCAAATCGAATGCGGTTTTGTTGTAGGTACATGCAAACATAAACAACCAGGAGGTTATCCCGATATTCCACAGTACCATGGCTGTGTTGATGAATCCAATCTTGGGGTCAATCAGGGCATAGGGTAAAGTAATTATGTAAGAGACAAAACAAAGCAAACCAAACATCAAATATTTGGTGCGGATATAGTCCTCCATGGAGATATTGGATGTAATGTAAAATTCGAAAAATTGTCCGTCCAGGTTAAAAAAATACTGGCCATAATTACTGGCCAAAATTATGGTAAGAAACAGGCCGGTGAAGAGCATTACAAACTGCTTGTCAAGGTTGGTATCTGTATAAAAGATGAAACCATAAAGCAGAAAAAAGAAAAACATCAGTGTTTGATTTCTGACCCGTTTGTTGCGCAGGATTAGCCGGATTTCTGTTTTCAGCAAATCGCCCTGCAAGCCAAAGGAGTCCAGCAAGGACCATTCAAGGGTTTTGCGGTTTCGGGCTTTTGAAAGGTTGTCGCTGTAGAATGAATCTTTTAATATGTGGAAGGTAAAAAAGGCCAGGGCAAACACCAGCATGAGAGGAATGATAAAACCCAGCTGAAGAGAAGCAACGGCCATCCATAACCCTGAAAACCCTTCTGTGATGCTGAGTCGTTCGGTTAATCCCCCGTAAGCAACTCCGGCAACAAGGATCAGCAGGATAGCTATCAGCCATGGCTTTTGAGAGAAATACTTTTTTATGGAAAAATTCAGCAAATTATTGAAGGCAATGAATGAGAAAGCAATGAACAGCCAGTTGATGGCAAAAGTGCCTGGATAAGCCGGCAGTATAATTTTAAAAAAGAAGGGAAGAATCAACAGGAAGGCAAGCAGGTTGATGAAATGAAAGAAGCTTTTTATAATGGTGTACCTAATCAGCTGACTCCTTTTTACCGCAAGCAGCAGATAGGGCTGTATAGATACAACCGGCAATTGTTGTATGAAAAAGCGCAGGATGATTTCAAACAAAAAGTAGTACAGCAGCAGTCCGCTAAAAACCACAGTCACCTCTTTCCCAGGGTAGACTGACTCTATGATTTTATCGGCAAAAAAGCTGATAATGACAAAGTTCAAGATAAAATACAATCCCAGAAGCCCCAGGATAATATTGAGAAATATACTTTTTTGCCAGAAAGGGGAACGTGTTTTTTCTTTCCACTGGTGAATCAGCAGCTCTATCATTTTTGCATAAATTTTAAAACAAAAATAAGTATTGTTTTGAATTTATAGACATATTTTGGGTCAGAGAAACCTGAAAAGCATCTCCGGGCCATTGGGGAGCCAGAGCGCTTCCCCTTGTCAACACCAATGCATGTAAAAACAATCCATTAATAAGCACCACCATCGCAAGTGTCCATGCAATTTTATTTACAGCAAACAGGGCTTTGCTACTTTTCAGGGGAACAAGCTGGTTGTAATTTTTAAAATAATCAAATGCTTTGTAAATCAGTATTATGACAACAAGCGTTGTTGCTGTACCGAAGATGATGGTCATGGTTGATTCAAACTCTTTCATGGTGCTCAGATTCGACGCAAGGTCAGTTTTTGTTTTTTAAAGTTAGTAATAATTGGCAAAGATTGCATAAACCCATGCTTGTTTCTATTTGTTAGGTAAGTGCATGTTATAAAGTTTTTTATGAAGAAAAGAAATATTCTGTCATTTTTTGTTTTTACAGTTGTACTCGCAGGATTTACTGCCTGCATGCAATCCAGGGAAACCACCCAACAGCTAATGGAGCGTTTTCCGGGTGCCCGGGTCGAAGTCATGGATTATGAAGGACGCAATCTGGGTTATATGACTTTGCATCGGCACGATACCTTGCCCACCTTGTTTTTTCTGCATGGTTCGCCCAGTAACATGCATGTTTACAATGATTACTACCAGGATACTGTTTTGGCACAATGGGCAAATATAATTGCTGCTGACAGGCCGGGTTATGGTTTTTCTGATCCGGGCCGCTCAGAAAAATCTATAAGAAAACAGGCGCATGAGATGTGGAAAATATTGGAGCATGAAGGTTTTCCCGGTCCGCTGTATATTATTGGTTCGTCTTATGGCGGATCCGTTGCAGCCAAAATGGCCATGCTAAAGCCTGACAAAGTAGATGGAATGGTATTGGTGTCTGCTTCGCTGGCACCTGGCAAAGAAACTACCTATGAAATCAGTTACCTGATAGACCATCCTCCTTTTCGCTGGCTTTTGCCGGTAGATGTCAGGGTTGCCAATGATGAGAAGTTATCGCATTATGATGCATTAACTGAGATGCTTCCGTATTGGGAAAGCATAGTTGCACCTGTGGTTTTGATACAAGGAACGGCTGATCGACTCATTTTTCCTGAAAATGCCCTGTTTGCGAAAAGAAACCTGATCAACTCTTCTTTGGTTGATTATTACCCCCTGGATGGAGAGAGGCATTTTCTTCAAATCAAATACAAGGATTTTATCCTTGAAAAAGTACAGGATTTGATTCAGCACAATTTAATTCAAGAGAACCGGACCCTTGAAACTACAGGGAAATAATATCCTCAAGGGTTTGTTTTTTCTGTTCTACTGCACTTTAAATGGAAACAAATACGAGTTGCATTGATTCAATGGGTATAGACAGAAAACAGGATACAGAAGACCGAAGTGGATTCTCTTCCGTCTTCCGTCTACAGTCGAACTGCATCTAATTTATTATCAAAATATAGTCTTATCTGCTAAATTAGCAGTAGTACTGTTTTCTTTTAAAGTTGATTGGATTGTTTTTAAAGGATTCTTGCCACTTCAAAGTGCATTCCATCATGCCGTGAAAAGTGGCCTCCCCAATAAAAACCATGCTCATTGGCTATCTCCACCAGTTCGCGCACAGACCCTTTTTGTCCTGCTTTGGGAGGGATCACACCCAGTCCGTTCCAGGCTGCATTGATATCGAAGGCAATACCATAACTGTGTGAACTGAGGTTGGTGGCAGAACCCCTTATCATGCGCGGGTTGTAGGCCCCATCGTACGACAATAGCAGTTTGTGAAGTCCTGCTTTTTCCCAGTCGCGGAACAGCTGCTCAAATTGCCTGGCAACTTTCCTGTGCACTCTCATCCTTGAAGCTTTGTAAGGGGGGAGGGTACGAAAAAGGGGTGCGTCAATCAGTACAATGTGTTCGGCTTCCCAGTTGTCGGTAATAGCGATTTCCCGCCCCGGGTTGGAGCCGGGTTTCATTTGCCATGTAAAATCACCAAACCTTTGCCGATACTCACTCTGCGATAAAGAACGAAAAGGGGGCTTGTGCGGCCAGTGAATACCTTCGGGATTATTGTCAGGAGGATTTTTTACCAGTTCAAGACCCATGGTGCCCGCATGGGCCAGGGTAAAAGTGCCCACGATTCCATCTACCGATAAGCCAATTTTTTGTTGAAATGCCCGGGTGGCTTTTTCTGTTTCCGGTCCAAAATCCCCGTCGGCCACAACATTTGAAAAACCCTGGCCGGCAAGGAAGTATTGCCACTTCTTTACATCTGCCCCTTTCATTCCATTCTGTAGTACTTTCATGTTTTCAACGTTTTAATTTGATTATGAATTAACTGTCGGATGGGAGGTGAAATCGGATTCCGGAAAAATATTGATGTTGTAATTTTGGATTTCTCAAAAAAGCAACATCACGCGATTGCTCCAGTCTCTTGTCTCTTATTAAAGTTAATAAAAGCTTTAAAAGAAACCTAACAAAATTTTGAAGAAGAATCGAGCCATATCAATATCTATTGTACACACGCAGTTCATGCCCGGTGGGGACTCTAAGTTCCCGTCCGGGCTAAGGAAAAACCAAGGGGTGTTATTAATAATTCCGAATCAGCACCTCATCTATGGCGCCTCTTTTGGCTGCTACCGAGTTGATGTAGCGGCTGGCTTTTACGGTAGTAATTGTATAGTCTTTGTAAAGTTCTTTTATGAAAGGGGAGGAGGAATTGGACTGAAGAAATCTGATTCCTTTTTTGTTGAGCCTGTCGCATGTTTCGCGCAACCTTACCTGTTCTTCTCCGTTCCAGCCACCCTGCACATACCCGGTAAAGCTTGAGCTGGCAGAGATAGGGTGGTAAGGCGGATCTAAGTAAACAAAAGCATCCTTGCCGGCCTGTTCTGCAACCTTTGTGTAATCAGTGTTATGTATTTCAATTTCTGCTGTGTTGAGATAGTCGCTTACGGCCCTTAATACTTCTTCATTGGTGATGTTGGGGTTTTTGTAACGGCCAAAGGGAGTATTAAATTCTCCGGCTTTGTTAACCCGGTAAAGTCCGTTGTAACACGTTTTATTCAGAAAAATTACCCTGGAAGCCCGTTGTACGGAAGACAATTGATTCAGCCCCCCATTTTTGTCAAGCGCACGCATTTCGTAAAAATAATCGGGTTCATTTCTGTGCTTTCTTAAATCTTCGATCAGCTCTTCGGGATGGTTTCTGATGACTTCGTACACATTGATGAGTTCATGGTTGAAATCGTTGATAACAGCTCTTTGGGGTTGCAGATGGAACAACATCGCTCCTCCGCCTATAAATGGCTCAAACCAGGTATAACGGCCAATATCAGCAGGCAGCACATTTGTAATGGCCGGAATCAATTGACGTTTTCCTCCTACCCATTTGAGGAAGGGGGCTGCCTGGCGGTTTTTGTCCATTGCTGATGGTTTGTTGTGTGTAGTGTTTCAAAGGGGCAAAAGTAAGAAAAACAAAGGATTTGAAAGGGATAGTATCCCTCTTTACATAAACATCACTGCATTTTTACGGCCTCCTGTATCTACTCTCCTTTGAGCAAAGGCAATATAACCTCAAACTTGTCAGCTGTTTCGGAAATTTCTATCGTTTTCTCAGACAGGTAGTGATACCTTTTCCGGATATTTTGTAGCCCGATGCCATTGGAGAGATTTTCATTTTTCTTTTTCTGCAGGTTGTTGGTAACCCGGATGCTGTTCTGTGTATGATTAGAAATGGTGATGGAAAGGGGGTTTCCGGAGGAGATGATGTTGTGTTTGATGGCATTTTCCACCAGCATTTGAAGAGAAAGAGGAGGAATGCTCCCGGCAAGGTTTTCAGGGGTTAGCTGTACTTCCAGGTTCAGATTATCTCCAAAACGTTCTTTTTGCAGATAGTAGAAAGTCCGGATGATCTTCATTTCTTCCTCCAGCGTTATCACTTCTTTGTCTTTCATGCTCAGAATGCTGCGCAGGAAATCAGATGTTTTACCCACGTAGTCAACTGCCGCTTTGGGATTCTCTTCAATCAGGGTGGTAAGTGTATTGAGGGTGTTAAACAAAAAATGGGGGTTAACCTGGCTTTTGAGGGTTTCATACTGCGACTGGATGTTTTCCTTTTCCAGTGCCTGGGCCTTTACCAGGCTGACGTTCCATTGCGTATAAAAGAACCAGGCTTCATGAATGCAGGTAATCAGGTAGGTAATCAACAGGGTGATGGCCACGGAAATTCCGATTGCCATATCAGGGTCTAATTCAACAAAATGGGTGTAATAGGCCACGATGTAGCTCAGTCCTCCGATCAGCATGGTATATATCGTTACCATGATGATTTCATAAGTAAGATGTTTAACCGGAAAACGTTCCCATGGATATTTGTCCCAGAGAAAAATGACGATTTTTCGTATTCCCAGCCAGATAGCAATCGTTGTGAACAGGCTCATTATGGTATTCCGGTACCCTTCACTCATCAAAAAAGTAAAGTCAAACCTGTTGAAAATCATAGGGATTATGATGCCTACCAGTGGGATTCCGATGATTAGAATCCACTTGTCGTTCATAAATTTTTTCATGAGATGGCTGCTATTTCAGGGTAAATGTATGAAAAAAGTAGAGTTAATCATCATGACCTCTTTTCCTGGAAAAAAAGGAGAAATCATTCAGCAGCAAAAGGCTTGTCATTCCGGCGTTGATAAGCACCGTGTTTCTTCAGGTTGTTGTTCCAGTAGAAGTTAGGCAGACCCGTAAGACCTGCAATTTTGAAACCTACCTGTTGAGCTTTGCTCATGCGCAACGGTCCCTGCAGTTTTGCTTTTATCGTTTCTGAAAATGACCCGTTTAGGGCAAAGTATTCGCCCATGCTGCGAAAATTGGCAAACAGTTTGCGTGTCATAGATGCCGGCATTACCTGTATTCCTTCCACACCCCCCTTAATTACTGTGCCCAGGTAATTGTATCCGAGTCTTTGTGTAAATTTTTTCAAATAGCGTTCCACATACACAGAATGAATGGCTTCGGGGAAACCTGACTGTACAATAAAGCCCAGGTCTTTCTTCTTTTCACCCGTATTGGGCGGGAGGTGTTCGAAAAACTCCTTAACCATGGCGGGCATACAATCTGTGTAAAGGGGGAAGATGATAATGACCTGCTCTGACTGACTGAACACTTTCAGGCTTTCTTGAAACTGGTCTTTACCCTTCAGGTAAGCAATTTCCACATTTCTCAGGGTGTTTTGGCTGCGGTAGCCGGTGAGAAAATGTTCGGTCAGGATTTTTGAATTGCTTTGCTGCCCGCGGGGCGAACCATTAATGATAGCTAATGTCATGGGGTATCTCCTTTTGTTTTTGTGTGTCTGTTATCCATACATGCCGCAACTTGCAGTGGAAGTTGATGGCCAGTCTTTTGTAAATGTCCGTAATAATTTCGATGTCTTCTGCATCGGTTTCTTCCTCAGGTGTGGTGTTAAGCAACAAAGCAAAGTCCGGATAGCTGTCATAGCGTTTCCGGTGATGGCATTCGCCTTGCACCAGCTCGATGTAGGGGTGAATAAGAACAATTAACCGATCCTGTATTCTTTTGAGCAAACTGCTGGTAAATCCTGCTGTGACCGGAGAGGCAAAAACCACCAGATCTGAGTTAATAACCGCCTCAAAGATGGCATCAGCATCGTCCTTCCATATGCACAAACCGGGAGTTTTCCACCAGCAGGTCCAGCAGCCGGTGCAGTGTTTGATTTGCATATCGGCCAGAGGGAAATAGCGGATTTCATTATTTGCTCCGGTTGCTTCCGGAATGAAGGATGTGAAACGGGCCAAATCGTTTTCCCCGGGATTTGGGTCGCCATTGAGAATTGTTATTTGCATTTGTTTTCCTTTAGGTTATAATATGAAATGAATTTTAATGCCACTCCAAAAATCTTTTTTGTAATATATAGAACTAAAGTTGTTCTTTTAATATGCATAAATTCAGTTGGTTGCTAGTTTCCCCTTTTAGGGAACCGGGGGTATAGTACTTTTCGGAGCTGGCTTAGTGCTTACAAGCTCTGCCTAAAACCTGATTCTCCATTGCGGAATCACCATCATCCCTAATTGCGGAACCATTTTTTCTTCTCCTGTTTGCTTGTCGTAATTCATGGAGTGAATATTCTGATTATTGAAAAGATTGGTAATTTCAATCATCCATTCCTGGGTAACATTGCCGGTATTCATTTTGAAACCGATGCTAAGGTCAGTCCTGAAATAATCCTGGTATCGGTTTTCAAAGGCGTTGTTGTGCAGCCACTGGCGTCCGTATAGCTGTGCGTCTTCGTCCCATACCGTCCTGAAAGGAACATAGCGTTGTCCGCCGGCATATGTAGCCTTGATGTTGAAATTGATCATGCTTCTTCTTTTGTCCGACGATCCAACCCTGAATTCATAGCCTGCCAGCAGGTTGGCAATGTAGTTGTTATTGAAAGCAGTATTGCGCCACGCTCCATCCGAAGCCCGGTATTTGGAATCGAAAACCGATGCGGTAAACAGGTAATACAATCCTTTGTGGAAAAAGCGTTCCAGGGTTATCTCTATACCGATATTCTGCCCTATCCCCGAGCTGGCAATAGTGTCGGGGTTGAATACACCAAAGTTCGCTCCTTCATTGAGCATGGAGTAACTGTCTGCCCTGGATCCATTTACCGGAACATCAAACAGTTTCTGATAATAGGTTTCTACCTTAAGCCGTGTGTGGGCATTGAAACTATAGTCGTAGCCCAGCACCAGGTGGTCGCTTTTAAGCATTTCAGCATTCTTGTTGGGGGTATGGTAGGTGTTACCGTCAAAGACTTTGGTAAAATAAACCGTTTCTGCCAGTATCTGGCTGTGGCGACCTGCTCCCAGGCTGATGGTATGTTTGGGAAGGAAGCTGTAATTCAGGCCGAAACGTGGCTCTGTGGAATGGGTATTGTTGACAAAGTAGTATTGATGATGCAGGCCTGTATTGAATGTGATTTCATTGTTGAGCCGGTGCTGCCAGTGCACATAAGGTTGCATGAGCCAGCCACTGCCTTCCATATCCCTGATGGCAACAATTTGGTCATAAGTGTAGCTGTAAACACTATCGTTGAGTTGCAGATTGCGCATGGAAAGGTTCATGCCTCCCTTTAGCGTATTGCGGCTGTTGAGGCGTGAGTTGACGGATATAGCCCCTGAAACCCGGTTTTCTCTGAAATCATTACCATAAATTCTGAAAGGGTCCATTTGTGGCCTGATAAGGCTGTCCATGTCTGTGCGCATATTCCGGTGACTCAGGGCCAGGGTGGAACGCAACCATGTTGAAGGGGTAAGGTTCACGATGTGGTTGATTCCCATCACACCCATGTCTGCCCCGTTGATGAGGTCAAATCCATCTCCTGCATAGTAATCCAGTTCATCTTCATCACGGTTGCTGTCGAGAAACGCAATGCTGCTGCGTCCCCCTAAGCCAAAGAGAGAGAAGCTGCCCCAGCGGGTTTGTGGCAGGTTGAATTTAAAAGAAAGATCATGGTATTGGGGTATCCCGGTGGTGCCAAAATTCATTCCCATCATATCAAACACTTCCATGGTACTGTAACGGAAATTTACCAGGTAGGAACCTTTCTGATCGCGCAGCATGGGACCTTCGGCACCCAGTTCAAAGCCATTGAAACCAATCTGAAACATCTGCTCGTGCCTGTGGTCGTTCCCGTTGCGCATTCGCAAATCAAAAACACTGGCAGTGGCATTGCCGTATTCAGCGGGGAACGCACCGGAAAGAAAGTCGGAGTTGGACAGCAGGGTATTGTTGAGCATACTCACCGGACCGCCGGTAGAGCCAAAGGCAGCCCAATGGTTTGGGCTGGGAATATCTATCCCTTCCAGGCGCCAGAGTAAGCCTGTAGGGCTGTTACCCCGCACTACAATGTCATTGCGATCGTCGCTGCCTACAATTACTCCGGCATAATTGGCGGCCATGCGTGCCACATCGTTGCGCGAACCTGCGAAGCGTTCGGTCTCCTCAACGGTAAAACCACGGGCACTGATAGCCGTCAAGGGGTTGATGGCCTGAGATTTGTCGGCACTGGCAGACACAACCACTTCTTCTCCTGTCAGAATGTATTCTTCCATGGCAACATTGATAATGGTTTCCCGGCCCGAAATGTGGCTTATGTTGGAAAGATAGACTTCTTTGAATCCCATGAAAGTTATCCGTACATCGATTCGCCCCACCGGAATATTTGAAATTTCAAAGTAGCCTTCACTGTCGGTCGATGCGCCTTTTAAAGGTTCTGTGCCGGGGATTATCACATTGGCCCCGGGCAGAGGTTGCAATGTCTGGCGGTCGGTAACGCGACCCCGGATGGTTTGTGTTATGTCGGCTTCGGCATAAAGGGCCTGAAAACCGGCAAGGAAAACGAACAAAATGGCTGTTAATCGAATCATTGATAACTTAATTTATAGGAGGTTATTGAATTGTTTTGAAGCAAAATTATATTGAACCCTCATGACGGTGAAATTTTTATTGCTGAAAGCGCAAATTTTCTTTCTGAACCCGAAGTGTTATAATAATTACCGGGATCAGGCACTTGAACAATTTCCTGAAAAGTTAATTATCGGTAATGGTAAACACGTATTGAACATTAGGATTAACACTTATGTTTTGTGATGCAGAAACGGAAAGATACCCTTTGTAAGGTATTGTTTTCACTTTTCACAAAAACGAAAAAAAATCTTTATTCCTAAAATTTTACATAGAATGAATACCATTAACCTTAGAAGAACCCGCCAGATCAAAGAGGATATTCAGGAAAGCCCCTCAGGTGTTGCCGATATTATCGGACAAGAAAAAGAGCTTGGAATTTGTATTACCGACAGCAAAGGATACTTTGTAGCAGTGAATGACCGATATTGTGATATTTATGGATGGAGAGCCGACGAGTTGAAAGGCAAGCATTTTACCGAAGTAGTGCCGCAGGAATTCAAAGATCAGCTCAGGCGCATGCACGATGCTTTTATTGAAAACCAGTATGAGATCATCCGCAGCTGGGAAGTGCAAAAGAAAGACCAGTCAAAAATTAAAATCCAGGCTGACGCCGGATGGAATGATCGTATTTTTGACGGCAATCCTCACAAAATTACTTTTGTGCACGTGATGTAGTTTTTTTTGATAAACATCTCTCTAAACAGGGAATAGAACAGCAGAGGATTTTATATGCTGCTTTCTATTCCTTTTTTTAGTTTTGATTATTGGCAGAGGTTATCAGTAGAATCTTTTTTTGTTCATAAAGCGGAAATACACACCCATTGTAACCTCTGTACCGTTGTATTTTTCATCGGGAAATGCAAATGATTGTACCTGGTTGCTGAATCCTGAAAAGCTGGCAAAAAATCCTATAGACCGGCTGAGATTCAATTGTCCTCCCAGGGTATATTTGTATCCGTAAAGGTGCAATCGTTCTCTGTTGTTTAAGGATATTTCATTTCTATAAGACGAATGAATGGCAATATGCCATGGGGCATGTACCCGCTCGAAATCCGAAAAGCCAACTACAGGACCCAAACCTGCAAACAGGCTTACAAAATTTAAAATGCCATGGCGGGTTTGTGGTGTGCGTAGCTTTATGAAAGGAGACATATTATATGTATTGATTCTCATTCGGTCGTAAAGATTGGAAAATGAAGAGTTCCAGTTGTAAAAGGTGTGCCAGCTAAAATCTGCCCCTACGGATACAAAATCATGGACATCCCAGGAGCCTATCATAACCAGCCCCCATGTGGATTGGAAGTTGCTGTAAAATGCAGGGGTAACGAATAATCCATTGCGAAAAATTGAGTCCCCCTCAATACGAATCGATGAATAACCTATGTATAGATCAAGGTTGTTGTTGAAGGTTTGGGCGCCGGAGATGTGAGGTTGCAGCAAGAAAACGACGGCTAAAACAATGGTAGCTGTCACTATTCGAAAATTTCTGCTTCTGGTTAAAACTTTCCTGATTCCTGAGTTTGTGTGATGCATTGCGAAAATGGTTTTAAAACTGATGTTTTTGTCTGAACGGATACAAGTCCTGAATATCTGATTGTGGATAAAATTTCACCCTTTGGTTAGGGTTCAACATTAACCATCAGTTGGCTATTGCATCTCAAAGTTTTTTATTGTGAACTGAGGCAGAGAAAAAGGAACCTTGAAGCTATGTTTTGTGTGGCGCACTTCCACTGAAATAGTACTCAATGTTTCGTTGAGGCCATTGGGAACAATGACTTTAAGCAAGCTGTCGGAGGCAAAAATTACCAGTGCTTTTCTTTCGTTAAATCTGACAATGTTTTCATCACCTCGCCAACTCCATGTATCAATTACTAAATAAGGATTAAAATAGCTTCCATGAATTGAAATAGTATCACCAATATTGCCCATTTCGGGCTCAAAATAGTCGAGCTGGATTGGGTTATCCACAATGTTCCGAAACAGGATAATATTCCCATAACTTGTTCCCTTTTGGGTCCTGGCATACGCTCTCAACTCGTATTCATTGTCTGGTAACATGCCGGCCCGCAGGGTGGTGGAAAAAGAAGAATCTTCAAGAGGAATGCTTTGTAAGGAAATTTTTGGAGAATTATTGTCTATGTGGTGATAATTGCGCAGTTTATTAATCTGAAACCCATAGTCAACAATATCATCATTTCCCATACGGGGTAAATAAGCACTAAGGATTATTCTTTCCTCTGTCATGTCAATTTCTTCTCCGGTGAATACTACAGGATATTCATATTCTTCCTTGTTGCAGGAAAACAGCAGGAGCAGGGCAGTCAGAGTAATTATTAGCGAGATGTGTAAAAATGGCTTTTTGGCAAGAGTGTTCATTTTTGACTTGTTTTTATTGCAGGTTTGGTTTTATCTGGAACTCTTTTAGCAATGATAGTGATAACACGATGAATACTGAACCTGATAGTTCTCTGTTGGCCTAAGTTTTTACCTGTAGTAATTTTTAGATTTAAACAGCTTTATATATATTCCCATTTCAAGATAGGAACGGGAAAAGCGGGTGTCATTGAAGAGGGAGGCGTTGATCTGATTTCGTGCAAGTGTATAATTAACATGAACTCCCATGGCCTGGTTAATGTCGAATTCCAACCCGATTCTTGCCTGCATTCCAGTATACCAGTTAGATTCTTCAACTTCCTGTACAATTTCCCCATCATTATCAACAACCATAATGGGGCTTTCAAGTTTGAGGTTTGATTGTCCCATTCCTGCTGCTATTTCAGCATAAAAAGCCACTCTGTTGAAAATGCCGGTTGCGGCTTCAGGGGTATAAATGCGGATAGCTGGTGCAATAAAAATCTGCTCTGATGTAGCATTATCATATAGGTTGGATTGGTTGTGTATCCATTTATTGTTTTGCACCCGACTCACTTGAAGAACAGGTGCAAGCCACGGTTTAATATGATAAGCCCCGCTTACCTGAAAACCAATGATTTGGGTATAATTGGCAAAGAGAGCCGGAGTTATAAACCCATTGCTGTTGGTATAGCTGGCACCGTTGTTTGCTCCATGCAAAAATGACGCAGATATAGTATATTTGTGTGGGAATAACTGCGCGGATGCAAGATTAGTGCCCTCAAAACCATATATGGAAAGAACTATGGTTAATGTAATTGTATAGGCGAACCGGTTTGATTTGATTTTATGCATTTTAGTATAGTAATAGTTAGCTTAAGGGTTAAGACTTTTATCGAAAGTGTTTATTTGTTAACAGGGGGTAGTTTTTGAGGGTCAAATTCCCAAAATTCTTCGTATGTAGTATAGTTTCCATCCTCATCCCGGGAACCACCTCCTCCAAGATATATAATTCCGTTCACTGAAAATGCCCATGCAAAAGATCTTTCAGGACCTGGAATATCGGGTACTCTTCTTATGGAATTGGTTGCAGGGTTGAACTCATATGCGTCATTGTAAAATATGTCAAAACTAAAATCACGTCTGCCACCAAATATATAGGCTTTACTATCTGTCGTTGCAGTTGTAGGTGATAACCTTTTGAGTGTATGAGCGGGCATCACCCCGTTAAAAGAAGCTTTGCCTGTCCAGGTATTTGTCTCCGGGTTATATTCCCATATCCTGTTTTCGTGTCCTTCATCTCTGCCTAAAGTGGCATAGCCCTTGTTTCCCACTGAGAATCCAACTCCATGAAAGGCGGTATATATTGGAAAAGGTTGTATTATCATCCATTGGCTTGCACTTTCAATGTAAGTCCATAAGTTTACTAAATAGTTATTGCCGCTACCAAGAATATACCCTCTGTCATTTATAGCAAATGGGGTATGAGTGATTTGTACTGAAGCCAGTTGATTTGAAGTAGATGTCCAGACATCAGTTTGTGGATTATACATATGCATTTGCTCTGGAAGCATTAAGTAACCTGTTGAAGGCGTGGAGAATGATGATATTGATGTTGTATACTCAGGAACATCTGCTCTGGGAATCCATGAGTCAGTGGCTGGGATATATTCATAGAAATCACGCTGACTTTGGTTTTTCATACCCCCTCCTACATAGGCTGTATTGTTAATCTGAAAAGTAAAAGCCCCTCTCCGGGGACCAAAAACAGGATTGTTTAGTCTGGTATATGGTTCATAGAGCATAAATTGCTGGGAAGCTTCTTCCTGGTGGTTCAATATTTTTACACGTATGGTTTGCATTCCATGCTCCAGGCCATTGGGTATTTCAGCCTTTATTTCTGTTTTTGAGGCATAAACTATCTCTGCATTTTTTTCGCCAATAAACACTTTGTTTGTATTATAGTCAGGGCTAAAGCCTTGTCCATGAATAGTTATTTGATCAAGTCTTGTCCCTTCCAGTGGACTAATATTGTCAATATTGTGCGTTTCCATCGTAAATACATCTTCCGAAAGTGCATTCATATTTCCACAGGTGATTTTTAATTTACCTTGAACTACCTGATTAGTAGAAGGGATTTTAACTCTCAGTAGATCAGGACTGGCACTTTCAATTATAAGCTGCTGATTTTCCAGATATACATTGCTGTTTTCTTTTAACGGATTGAAATTTTTGCCATTTATCTCAATAATATCATGGAATGTTCCCGTGTGAGGTGAAAATGACTGAATAACCATGTCTTTCATGGTAATTTGACCCTCGATTATGGCTTCAATAGTGTTAACCGTTACTTTTACTTCAGGTTCTTGTGTAAGGCTATTGGTTGGTATCTTGGCTATAATACTGTCTTTGCTGTGAGAAAGAACTATTGCTGGTACGTTTTCTATTTCAACGGTTGTATTAGCTGGCTCTTTACCAAAATGTCTTCCATATATAGTAATGTTATCTTTCCAAGTAACCGATTTTGGGGATATTTCTGTTATTACAGGGTGTTGATAATAGAATGTATCATTGGCGGTAGACTTCTGTCCTAAGACATCAATACTTACCTCAAAATCATTTTCCTGCAGTAAATCAGGTACTTTTACAATCAAAGTGTCAGTCTCCTGTCCAATAATTTCAGCTTCTATGGTTCCAAAGAAGATTTTGGTTTTGCCTGGTTGGTGATATTTGCCATGAATAAAGACTTTTTCATTATATGCAGCAGTCTTGGGTGAATAGTCCAGAATAGCTGGAGGTAATAAAGAAAAAACTTCTGAATAATAGGTTATATTTCCTCGAACAGATAATGATGCAACTGATTGTATAGTATCTAGTTGGGCAGGAACAATGATTTGTATTAAAGAGTCAGTATTGAAGATTATTTCTGCCCTGGAGTTATGCATATGAATCATATTATCTCCGGATCTAGGGCTGAAGTTTTCACCTTCAATAGTAAGGGTATCACCCCAGGTGCCTTTCGTTGGAGAGATCTTTGAAATAGCCGGGGCCTGTCTTCCAAGGCTGATGAAAGAAACTTCGCGTCCGTAGTAAGTGTTAGTACCGTCAGTTGCATAAGCTCTTAAAAAATACTTTTCGCCCTCCTCCCAAATTGATGTAGTATACACAGAAAAGTATTCAGAAGAAAATAATCCCATAGATTGGCGATATGCATCATGGATTACCGGGTTTATTTCATTGTCCCAAACAAACCCATGGTCAATTATTCCCTTTTCATTGACAACCCGTCCGTGAAACCTTGCCCCGTCACTGCTGATATCTGTCACTTCGCCTGTATGCACCAAGGGATGTGAAAACTGCTCTTCATTTTCGCACGAAATAAATCCGAAAATGAATATCAGCAGCAATCTATATCTGCCTGTAAAACAAAAATTACTTGTGAAATGCTTGTTCATCTGTTTGGTCTTTTGTTAATGCAACTGTTTTCTCCAGAATCCTTTGATTGAATTGTAAAAGTTAATTTACTTTCATTTCCCTGGCCGGAATTACCTTTACACCATTGCCGCGCGTGGCCACTACAGCGTAAAGTGAAGTTCCATCGTTGGTCCATAGCAGGCCTTTATTGATGGGTTTGCGGATTTTATGGGTCATTCGAACCACAGGGGTTTGAATGTGAATACGTCCCTTGATGTTTACCAGGAGAAAGGTTTGGTTATCGTGAAAATAATCTACAGAGGTATTCCAGCCCCTTAGAATTTTAACTCCGCTGCGTGCCCTGATATTTTGAGGGTCGGCTATATTCCACGATGATACCAGGCGATCATCCCCTGTAGAGGTGAGGGTGTTGCCGTCAGAGGTAAAAGTAAGATCGCGCACCCAGTCGGTGTGCCTTGTAAGTTCCTGAAGAACAACTCTCCTGTGCCTGTCATAAACGATTACCTTGCTGTCGCCACCCCCAGTGGCCATTAACGAGCCTCCGGGTTGAAACCTGATTACGGTTACATCTTCTGAATGGTCTGTAAAAGTAACAATGTGTTCAGCGCGAATCATATCATAAAGGTTGACCTTGTTATCCGCTCCTGCAGTTCCAAGATGCTCTCCGTCATGCGAGAAATCAACAGATAAAATGATATCATTGTGCGCCTGCCATTGATGAAGGGGTTCTCCGGTTTGCAGATCCCAGATAACCAGCAGACCGCTTCTGTCACCGCTGGCCAGCAGGGTACTGTCAGCCGAAAGAGCTATGGCCATCACCTGTGTTTCATGCACGCCGCTGAACTCCTTCAGCAGGTATTCCTCACTGAAATGGTAGATTTTGATGGTTTTGCCATCAGCGACAGCCAGGGCATCGCCATGGGTGCTGAAGCGTATGTCATAAATAATTTTGCTGTCAGTAGGAAACTTGTAGTTGCTTGCTGAAAGCAACCCTGTGGTGAGAAGCAAAATCATCAGGGTACTGAAAAAATGGGTTACGGGTCTTTGCATCAGGGACAAATGGTTGAGGTTATATAAAAGCAAATGACATTTTACTTGCCTTGAAATGTTAAAAAATAATCTATGTAAGGTGCGTTCGTAAAAGTAAGGTTTTTTATTTATTTGTGAATTAAGAATGAATCTAAATTACGTCATTTGCTTTCATGCACTTTCTTTTTATGATTATCCGCTATCCCCGCAGACCGGAAATTGAAAGGTTGTATGGAAATTTATTGCAAATGTTATGTTTTGCATTGCTTTTCAAAATGAACTCAGAACATGAACCATACAAGACCATTGGGTGAGGTATTATTTCTATTTTTGCATAAAGGAAAGAAGGCCTTTTTCAGATCACAAATGTTTTTCTCTTTCCTTGTAAAATTGGCAACCTATGCAACGATATAACTTTGGTTTTCTTACGATATTATTGTTCAGCTTTTTGGGCTCTAACCTCCTTCAGGCACAGAGCGTAATGCTTCCTTCCGGTCATCAATGGCATGATTTTGTGCAACGCATGGAAATCAAATCCGGCGGATCGGCTTCGCAATTTCACTTTGCCCTTCAACCCCTGGAGAGAAAAGCTATGGTGGAGTTTCTTCAGGAGGCTGATACCACAGCCCGGCGTTTGACCCGCACCGACCGGTTTGTAATCAAAGATATTATCCAGAGCAATGCAGAATGGAGTGCGGCCCCGGCCGACACTTCTGGAAGACCGTTCCTGAAGCATTTTTACCGTACCCCTTCAGATTTTTACCGAAGAAACGAAAAAGACCTTTTCCTGGTAGTCAATCCGGTTATTCATGTGGGACTAGGCACGGAATCCGACCGGTCATTGTATTTGTATCAGAATACAAGAGGGTTGGAAGTAAGGGGTATGATAAACGAAAAAGTGGGTTTTTACACGTATATGGCCGATAATCAGGCACGGTTTCCTCTGTATGTAAACCGCAAAATCCAGCAGCAGGAGGGGGCCATTCCCGGCGAAGGGTGGAATATTCCCTTTGGCGAGCAGGGGTATGATTACTTTACTGCGCGGGGGTATATTGCTTTTCAGGCTACCGAAAACATTGGATTCCAGTTTGGCCAGGACCGGAATTTTCTGGGTTATGGTCAACGCTCACTGCTATTGTCGGATTATGCCAACAATTACCTTTTTCTGAAGATCAATACCCGCATCTGGCGGTTTCATTACCAGAATATTTTTGCCCGTTTGGTGGACTGGCCGCTTAGAACCTATGGAGGACGGATGTTCGATCCCAAGTATATGGCTGCCCATACACTCTCATTCAATGTTTCTGACCGCTTTCAGCTGGGAGTATTTGAGAACGTGGTTTTCGGGCGAAGTGATACCCTGGTGCCAAGGCGTTTTGATGCCCATTATTTGAATCCTGTAATATTTTACCGTGCCGTGGAGCATCATATCGGCGACCCTGACAAAGTTTCTCTGGGAATGTTCTGGCGGTGGATTGCCGGGCATCGGATTGCCTTTTACGGACAGGTGTATGCCGATGATTTTCATGTGGGTGATCTTAAGTATGATATTGATACCATGCTTGTTTATATGGGCTTTCGCGGAGAGCGAAAGTACGATTTGCATGCTTCCTTCAGGCATAAGTTTGGGCTGCAGCAAGGAATGCATTGGGTGGATTTTCTGGGGATTGATAACCTGGATTTTCAGTGGGAAGGCAACTGGATACGACCTTTTGTTTACAGCCACTATGCTGCCGACGGCTCAGGCCTGCGTCCTGCATCGAGTTATAGCCATTACAGCCAGAGCCTGGGACACCCCATGGGCGCCAATCTGCGTGAAATGATGCTGAGTCTGCAATATTCCCCTCATCCCGACTGGCTGTTGAAAACAACGCTTTTTTCTGCCCGCCAGGGGATGGATTCAGCCGGCATTAATATGGGAAGCAACATCTTCAGAGATTATGTGACCCGGGTAGGGGATTACGGGCACACCTTTCTGCAGGGAGAGCTGCGTGCCCTGACTTTGTTGCAGCTGGAAGCATCATGGCAGTGGAGGCCCAATGTGTGGTTCGACCTGCAATACATAATCCGCAATGAGGAGCAGGATGCTACAGAAACCCGGACCGGAATTTTTATGGCGGGACTGAGAGTGAATGCACTGAAGCGGAACCACTGGTTCTGAGAATTATTCTTTTAAATGGAAAAATATGCCCGGAATTTATATACATATCCCTTTTTGCAGGCAAGCCTGTCATTATTGCAACTTCCACTTTTCGGTTTCGCAAAAGCGAAGACCGGAATTTGTGAAGGCGCTGATCAGGGAAATCAAAATGCAAAAGGACTTCCTGTATCCTGATAGTGGTAACCGGTTTCCTCTGGATACCCTTTACCTCGGAGGAGGTACTCCATCCTTGCTTGATACTGCTGAGCTGGATGTAATCTTCAATGTAATACATAAATACTATTCATTTGCCCCCAATGCTGAAATTACCCTGGAGGCCAACCCAGATGATCTTATCCCCGGGAAACTTGAGACATTGCGAAAATTGTCGGTGAACCGGCTCAGCATCGGGATTCAGAGTTTTTATGAAGATGATTTGCAGTTCATGAATCGTTCGCACAATTCCAGGCAAGCCATTGATGTGCTCAATTATGCCCAGGAGGCCGGATTTGTCAATATCACAGCAGATCTGATTTACGGTACACCTGGTATGACTGATAAACAATGGGAACAAAATATCATGCAGCTGGTGAAAATGGGAATACCTCACATTTCGGCCTATAGCCTCACCGTAGAAAAGAAGACTGCCCTTGATGTGTTTATACGCAAGGGTAAGGTTGCTCCTGTGGATGAAGAACAAGCCGCCCGGCAGTTTGATTTGTTATGTGCCCTGACGGCCCAACATGGCTATGAACATTACGAGATTTCCAATTTCGGGAAAAAAGGTTATTTCTCAAAGCACAATCTTGGATACTGGTCAGGCGAACCTTACCTGGGAATGGGGCCATCTGCCCACAGTTTTAAACCCGGAATGAGACAATGGAATGTGGCCCATACGGGTAAATACATCGACAGCCTGAAACTTGGAAAAATTCCTGCCCAACAGGAAATACTAACCGAAGAGCAACAATACAACGAATATGTAATGACGGCATTGCGAACCATGTGGGGAATTGATGAAAAGCATGTTAAAAATAAATTCGGAGCCCGGTATCATGAAAGTATGATGCGTTCTGCACAGAAATATCTGAAAAACGGCAAGTTGGTGCATTCCTCCGGACGGCTGAAGGTAACTCCTTCAGGCAAGTTCTTTGCGGACGGAATAGCTTCAGATTTGTTTGCATAAAAAAACCGGGCCTCAAATTCCAGAGAGGCCCGGTAAAACCAAAACACTATGAAGAGAACGTTATTGAATTGCCGTGAGAGGCTATGGGTTATGTAATTGTGGTAATTTTTACGTTTATTTAATCGCCGGATGAGTTTCCTTTACTTCTCTTTCAGGTTTGATAAAGGGTGTGATATCAATCATCTGGTTGTTTTCTTGTTTTTTTACTTCTTCAAATATTTCACGGGTATCGAATTCGAAGGTTTCCTGGATGTTGCTTTCTATTTTGGTAAATACTTCAAAGGTGCGACCCATTCTGTCTGACATTTTGAAGGTCCTGAAATTATCTGCACTTACTATGTTTGCGGTCATCAGGAAAAGAGCTGCGAGAGTTAAAATTCTTGTTTTCATAATTCAAAGGGTTTATCGGGTTAATTTTTTATTTGCTGTTTCTGTTTATTTTATTGCTATTTGCGTGCCATAATTTGCAACTACAACAATATCAGTTGGTTATAATTGGCTTGGGTTGGTTATTAGTTTTGTGCCTGTACGCAAGGTGTTCGCATTTGGTATTCAATTGTCCGAAAGCGGACAGGGTATTCAAGGCGAATGGTCTTGTTATTTGCATACTTAGCAGAGAAAAACAAAGCCTTCGTATTTACTTGCTTTTCAAATTATAATTAAATATATTTGATGGATAGAAATTTTTTATAAACCAAAACTCCGTATTATGAAGAGATTAATTACTTTGTTTTTGGTGTTAATAATGACATCAGCATTTACACAACAACAAACTGCCCGCAAAGCATTTCTGGGCGAAAACGGTGAGGTACTTGTGGAAGAAGTACTTCTGGGTGATGAATTGCTGTTAGAACCGGCAAAAGAAGACCCTGTTTATGATCAATTGCCTGGCTGGCCTAAGCGCGTGGCGAGTCATCCCAACTTTAAAAACTTCAGAGGAGCAACCCTTGTTGATCTTACCGGCGATGGAAGGGATGAAATATTGGTGGCTTCTTTCAGCACCCTTTCCGCTTTCCGGGGTACAGGAGATTTGCTCTGGTCTTTGCCCCTGACAGGCACAGCCACATATCCCCCTTCGGTGGCCGATGTTACCGGTGACGGAGAGTTTGAAATCGTTCAGCTTACGGGTGGCGTTCCCAATAACGGACGGGTGTATTTGCTGGATAAGGAGGGTAATATTCTTCCGGGCTGGCCTGTAAGTATCAACAACAACTGGTTGCTGAGTGCTCCCACGCTTGCCGACCTTAATGATGACGGGCAAATGGAAGTCATCTTTGGTGTGCGCACCGTGAATCAAATACACATTTTGAAAGCCGATGGAACCAACTTCAATGAAAACTGGCCCGTAACCCTTTCTTCTATTCCTGCCGTAACACCTTCGGTGGGTGACATTAATAATGATGGTACCTTAAACATCATAGCCGGTGCATCCGATGGCACTTTGTATGCTTTCAACCCTGATGCAACCATTCTTCCCGGCTTTCCTGTAAATCCGGGCAATGTGGGGTTGTCCTACCAATCTCCATTGCTTACCGATTTTGACGGCGACGGACACCTGAGTATTGTGGGAGCTACCCATGGCAATTCTCCCCAGTATTACGTGCGCAACAGTGACGGGGACTACCGTGAGGGTTGGCCCAAAGCTGTTCCCGGAGGCGGCTGGACCTATCATCCTCCCACGCTTGCTGATATCAGCGGCAACGGTGCATTTGAAATCCTTACCGCCAAACCCATTGGAGAAACCCCGGATGACATGCTGTTCGGTTACGATGCGGATGGGAATATGTTAGATAATTTCCCTGTTTCCAAATCAGGAGGCCTGGAAAGTTTTATCTCTGTTGCGGATGTTGATGGAGATGGCCAGCATGATCTTGTATTCGGTTCTAATTTGATGGTAGAGAACAAAGGTTTTATCCACGCATGGAAAACAGATGGTTCAGGGCAGTTGCCGGGCTTTCCGCTCCGTCCTGATGGATTCACCTTTATGAACGGAGCCAACCTGGGAGATGTCAATGGGGATGGATTGCTTGATCTTGTTGCAGTTTCCTATGAACAAACCTTTAGTTCAACAGATTCAACCGTTATCAACGTGTATAACCTGGGCATCTCACTGGAAGATGCGGATGTGCTCTTCGGTACTTACAAGGGTGACAACACCCGGGCCGGATTGATGAAAAAGACGGAGCCAGATACGGTTTATTATGAGATAACGTTTAACCTGGATCTTTCCTATGTTGAGGATTATTTTGATTCTGAAGTGGATGATTTTTTTATCACCGGTTCCATGATCGAATGGACCGAACCCGGAACACTGCCTGAACAACAACTCCTGGAGCAGGTGGAGGGAAGTATGATTTTTACACGAACTTTTGAACTGATGCCCGGAGAATATGCGTATAAGTATTTTCTCAATGCCGGCTGGGACGGTGGCGAATGGCAGGGAGGAGATGATCGGATCATTGAGGTTGCAGATGAAGACATTGTTGTAAATGATTCCTGGACAGGACTTCCAGGCGGTCAGATTGCTTATGATGTGATCATTGATGTGAATCCTGCCGAAGGGGGATCCATTGAAGGGGCAGGTGAGTACGTTCCCAACGCCAATGTTTTTTTGACAGCTGAAGCAGCGGAAGATTACACCTTTTTGCACTGGCTCGATGGAGATGAGATACTCAGTACCGAACACGAATATCATTTCTTTATGCCACGTGCCGATTTTTCATTGTCAGCTGCTTTTCAACATGAAACAGGAGTGAACGAGCTGTCTGAAAACAATTTAATTGTTTTCCCCAATCCCGCACAAGATAGGTTTACTGTACGTGCGGAGCATTTGATTGAATATATTTCTGTGAGTGATATTACCGGGAAACGAATTGTCAATGTACCTGCAGCCAGTCAGGAAGTATTGGTAGATAGCCCGTTTCAGCCTGGGATCTATATTGTAAAGGTGGTTACAGATGAAGGAGTGTTTGTGAGTAAGGTGCAAATAGAGTAGAACAGTTTAGTCAGGGCATGATTGGGAGCCATACCCTGACTTCGGTTGTTCTGGCGCGTGAGGGTATGACTACAGTTCATGCCCTCACTAAAGCCACAGTTCATGTTCACAGCAAAAAGAGGAAAAAAAAACGTAGTTTTGCCCGACAAAAAATTCATGACGAAATGATGATTTTTCGCGGTATTCAAATGCCTGTCGGTACGCTGAAAACCATTTTCAGGGCCTTCAAATATCCCAACTACAGACTGTACTATTATGGTCAGAGTATTTCGCTGATTGGGGTATGGGTGCAGAATATCGCCATGGGGTGGTTGTTGTATCGACTTACAGGATCGGCATTGCTACTGGGAACGGTTGCTTTTGCCCAGCAAATTCCCTCTCTGTTTATCATGCCTTTTGCGGGCGTACTGGCCGACCGGTTTGATCGCCGTAAGGTAATTATCATTTCCCAGGCAGCAGCCATGTTGGTAGCCTTTCTTCTGGCTTTTGTTGTTCTCACCGATATTGTTACTATTCCTTTGATTATTAGTCTGGCAGCAGTCAATGGAATTATTCTGGCTTTTGATACCCCTTTTCGCAATTCCTTTGTGCCGGATATGATTACCCGAAAAGAAGATCTGGGAAATGCCATAGCACTCAACTCTTCTCTTTATAACCTTGCCCGCTTCATCGGGCCACCCATCGGGGGAATCCTGATTGCCTGGGTAGGAGAGGGCTGGTGTTTTTTTATCAATGGGGTGAGTTTTCTGGCAGTACTGGCCTGTTTGTTTGCCATGAAGGTAGAAAAGCAAAAAGCACGTTTACGGAAAGCTTCTATTTTGCATGAGTTAAAGGAGGGAATCAGTTACGCACTTCATTACAAAGCCATACGTTACCTGTTGATCCTGGTTATGTTCAGCAGTTTCTTCGGTTTGCCCTTCCAGGCATTGCTGCCGGTATTTGCAGCCGACGTGCTGCAAGGGGGCTCCGAATTGCTCGGTCTGCTCACCGGAGCTTTGGGCATGGGTGCTCTCACCGGTGCGCTCTGGCTGGCTTCCCGCCAAAAAGTTCATACCATACCGGCGTCTACTTTCAGAGCAGCATTGCTTTTCGCTGTGGCACTGGGAATCTTCGCCCTTTCTCCGGTCAAATTGCTATCCTTTGCCATGATGGCAGTCACCGGGTTTGGCATGATTGTACATTTTAACAGTACCAATACACTTATCCAGACCATAGCTGATGAAGAGAAGCGGGGCAGGGTTGTTGCCCTTTACAGCCTTTCCTTTATGGGCATTACACCGCTGGGAAGTCTTGCGGCAGGTTGGCTGGCTGAATACATTGGTGTACCTTATACTGTTTTTGCCTTTTCACTGGTTTGTGTGGCTTCAGCTCTGCTTTACGGTTCAAGGGTGAAGGTGGTATTCAGAAGGGTAGTCCGAAAAATCAACGAATCCTGATTCAGATTTGGGGTTCAGGAGTCTTGCTTATAAGTCTGATATAAAAAAAGTGAGGGCATGACTAAAGTTCATGCCCTCACTTTCAAAAGCAAAATTTCTAACGGATTTGCAATTTCCTCACAAATGCACCTTCGTCGGTATAAATTTGCAGGATGTAGATACCTGATTCAAACGGTTTATTAATTTTTACTTCCGTATGATTTGCTGTTTCTTTATAAACCACTTTGCCTGTAATATCTGAAACAATAATGTTACGGATATTGCTGCCTGAACGGATGATAAACTCATCCAAAGCTGGGTTGGGGAATACTTGCAGATTTATCAGGTCTGTGGGTTCAATGGTAGTGCCCGGTTGGAATACTGCAATCAGAATCAAATCCAGGGCCGGCATGAGAAATTCATGTGTGGCGTTGGTGCTGAATTCCTCTTCATTGTCATGCTCCCATCTCAGGAATTCGTAACCCTCTGAAGGTATAGCTGTAAGGGTTACTTCCTCACCCTCTTCATAAACACCTTCTCCGGAAACAGTGCCTCCTGCAGCAGGTTCCGCGAGCAGCGTAACGATGAACAATTCGGGCTCATTGGCTTCAAAATGGGCTATGAGGGTTGCATCATCAGCCGGCATGGTATAAGTAAAGCCCGCATCGGTGCTCACTTCCACACCGTTTTCTGTCCAGTTGATAAAGGTAAAATCTTCATCGGGGCTGGCAACTATTGTGACATTTTCTCCTTCCTCATATTCTCCTTCACCGGATACTGATCCTCCCTCTGCAGGATATGCTTCCAAAGTAAGGGTATACACCGGCGGGGGTGTCACAGCAAAGTTGGCAATCAAATTTGCATCCTGGTCGGGCATGAGGTAAACAAAACTTTCCTCTGCACTGACAATATTGCCTTCTTCGGTCCAGTTTTCAAAAACAAAACCGTCATTCGCGGTTGCGGTTATCTCAACTGACTGGTTCTGGTAATATTCACCTGCACCCTCAACGGCTCCACCTTCGGCAGGATTTGCAGTGAGGGTAAGGTTGGAAAGGGGAGGAGTATCTATGAAACCCCAGAAATCGGTAATGGTCATATGATTAGTTACAAATATTTCACGGTTTGCTCCGCCGTCCCATTCTCCCTGATCCCATCCGTCATTGAGGAAGTATTTGTACTGAACTTCTCCTGCATCAATTTCAAGGGTTTTTGTCCAGATCATGGTGTCGTCAATGCGGGTCATGGTTTGGTTTTCCGGTTCGGTACCAGGTGTGACCCAGTCAAACATGCCACCTGTCAGGTAAACAATATCTGACTCAGGATCGAAACCGGGTGCAGTACTCATATTTACGGTAAAGGTTACATCATAAGTTCCGGTTGCCTCCCCCTCAAAATGCGCTATAAGGGTTTTGCTTTCCGCAGGCATAAAATATGTGAAGCTGGGCGCTAAGCTTATAATGTTCCCATCTGTATCAGCCCAGTTCAGAAAAGAATATCCAGTGTTGGCTGTGGCTGTGATATTCACCGGTTCTCCCTCCTGGTATTCACCACCTCCGCTTACGAATCCTGAACTGGTAGGATTTATTGAGAGGGTGAGAGTATACATGGGAATTTCTTCCTCGGTGAAATTTGCTTTCAGGTTTACATCATAGCCAGGCATTACATAATCAAATTCCGACTGGTAACTAATGATATCTTCACCTTCTGACCAGTAAAGAAAGTTGTACCCCTGTTCTGACAGTGCAGTCAGTGCAGCAGTTTGTCCTTCCAGGTAGTTGCCTGCACCTTCTACAGAACCTCCATAATAGGGCACCGCATCCAGCGTAAGGGAGTGATAAACGGGTTCTCCCGGTATTCCCCAGTAGTCATCCCTGATCTGATCTCCGGATATCACTATACCCCTGTTCCCGATATAGATGGGTTCACTATTGTCCCATCCTTCATTAAGGAAATATTTGTATTCATAATATCCCGCTTGCATTGGCAGTGTTTTGCTCCAGATCCAACTGTCGCCCTGTCGGGTCATGGTTTGATTTTCCGGGTCGGTTGAGGGTTCGGCCCACCCAATCATAGAGCCGGAAATATACACGATGTCATTTTCGGGGTCAAAACCGGGAGCGGTAATCATGTTTACGTTGAAGGTTACATCAAAAAGTTCGGGCGTTCCTTCATTCAGTGTTACTTCAATAAGAACCGGCTCATAGTCAAGGGTAAATTCACCCACATAACTGACATATCCGGTTCGTTGTACAATATAAGAGTATGTGCCCGGAAACAGGGAAAAAGAAGTCTGACCTGCCGGATATATCTCATCGCCAATAATGATAACCTCCTCTCCGCTTGCTTCAGCGATATCAAAAACTACATTTACCGGCTCGATAATCCTGAAATCATCAAAGTATAACGTACCATCTGCAGTTGTTCCTTCAGGGTCGCGGGTAATCTGGAAGCTGTCAAAATAGAAATCATTGCCCTCCATAATACCATTGCCGTTTACCCATCCTACCACATTTGCCGGGTTATTATAGTCCCAGACAATGCGTTTCCATCCCGTCCAGTCTATGGTATACCAAAGTGAGCCTTCCAGTGTTGGTGTCCCATCGCGGGTCATTAAACGGAACCGGTTTCCTGAATTGTCACCATGTACCCATACTTCCAGGGCCTGACCCGGCTGGAATTGTTTCTCCGGAATGTTGGCATTGCCGGCGGGCATGTGCTGACGTATCATGTGGGAAGAGGTACCTTCATATTCTGCGATTGTGTCCCACTGAAAAGCCAGCTTCATTGACCCTGTGCTTTCGGTGTTAGGATTAACAATGTCAGTTTCATGGACACGGTAAGTCACCAGGTTGTTGTCATCATCTTCCCAGATGATTCCTGTAGTGCTGCCGCTACCCTCCGGAGGCCACCATAAATCTACACCTTCTTCAAAATCATCTATCCATGAATAATTAAACTCGTAGGGTGTGAAGTTAATTGTCAATGTAAGATCTTCAGCGGGCATGGTAAAGGTGTAAATCGGTTCTGAAGAAAGAACAGTACCATCCTGCGACCAGTCGGTAAATACAAAATTAAGGGCAGACTGTGCCGATACATTTACAGTGGCATTTTCCGGGTAATAGGCGGCGCTGCTAACCGTACCGGAGCCCTCGGGATTAATCTGAAAACTGAGGGCATAGAGCGCCGGGGGATTATCCAGATAGCCCCAGATGTCGTCAATAATGGTGTTTTCCGACACAGTTATTTCGCGGTTGGGATTACCTTCCCATTCGCCACCCGGCCATCCGTAATTGCGGAAATATTTGTACTGATAAGTTCCAGGTTCCAGCAAAAAGGTTTTTGAGTAAATCCATGTGTCATTTACACGGGTTAAGGTCTGGTTATCAGGATCTGAACCGGGCTCTGCCCACTCCAGAAAACTGCCGCTAATGTATGCATTCTCAGTATCGTGTTTAAAGCTGACGGCCGTACCCATGTTTACATTGAAAGTTACTGAGAGTAAATCAGTATTGTCTTCTTCCAGGTTTGCTGTCAGCATAATATTTTCAGACGGCATGGTATAATCAAAATTAGCCTGGGTACTTATCGCATTGTCCGTTTGATCGGTCCAGTTCACAAAAACAAAACCTTCTGCGGGCTCAACAGATAAAGAAACAAGGGTTCCCTGGGAATATTGACCTGCTCCGGATACAGTTCCTGCATCTGGAGGGTTTGTGGCAAGGGCAAGTGTGAAGCTTTCAGCAACAGGGGAGAGGTTAATAGTGTATTCGTTGTCGCCTTCGATCTCATTAAAAGTGAGCACTTCTACAGGATAGTCTGTTACAGTTTCAAAGCCTTCTGCAGAAACGGTAAGTTGATACTGTCCTTCGGGTAGCGTAAAGTCCACCCAGCCATCATCTCCTGTAAAAAAAGACTCTTCGGTTTCCTGCACGTATACTTCCGCATTGGCAATCTGCTGGTTGTTTTCCTGGTTTACTACCTGTATGGCAACCCACCAGGTGGGTTGTGTAAAAGTTAGGGAAAATACAGCAGCTTCGCCCTGATCGTATACGACCCTCCCATCGAGGGTAAATTCATCTTTTTGTGTTGTGAGCCATTTTACCTCTTCTTCTGGCAGGGTAATATGAAGGGTTGCTGTTTCGCCGTCAATATCGGTAACGGTAAAATCAAAGGGCATATCTTCTTCCATCACCGTAATAAATACGTCTTCCACTGAAGAGGCATCGTTCCAGGTGATGGTGGTAAAAGCGCCTGTTTCATCAAAATCCGGAAAGTCACCAAAAGTAAAAGCTGCAGGGGCAATGGTAGCAGCAATAAAATCACGAAGAGTTAAAATTCCGCTAACAAAACCAGTGCCATCCCAGAAGTTGCCTCCTCCCTCATTGTATCCGCCATAAACCAACGGGTCATTGCCCAGCCGGAAACGTGGTGCATAGTAATAGGTTCCTGCCGGCATGTCCTGTAGCATAGTTCCGTTCCATTCCAATGTATATTCGTGGTTGTTACCGGTTCTGTTGTTGAAAACTGCATCCTCCCACTGATTCATGTCATCCCATGTGGCGGGGTCCGTATTTTCAGGACTCAATCCGAACTCTGCGGCCAGCCAGGGACTTGAGGTTTCGCTTGCATCGGTAATTCCACCAATGTACACTTGAGCAAAAGCATTGGCAGTGCTGGATTCACTTCCCCGGATAATTTCCATGGTTGGAGGCCATTGCAGGTTGGCCCAGCCAATGGCAGGATCCGGTGCCAGCCAGGTATAGGAAAAGCTGTTCTCCCCCTCTGTAAAGGTGTATTCAGCATTGTCGCCCCAGGGTTGGGAAACATCCCAGCTGGAGTTTATCCTGAACTTAAACGTGATTTGTTCGTCTAAGCTGAAATCAGCCCCGGTAGTATATGTATAAATTCCGGTGTTTTCAACCTGGGTTAAAAGTAATTCCTGCTCTCCCCAGTTGTTGAAACTCCCGGCAACATCCATCCAGTCAGTTTCCGGTGAAAAGATTCCTTTGGCAATGGCATTGTTCATGTCCACGTTAAAGGTCATGGTATAGTTGTTTTTTCCAGCCATGGAGTAATGGCCTGTCAAAATCAGACCCACCAGCAAAAGCAATAGTAATTTAGCTTTCATACTATAAAGATTAAATTAAAACTATGGTTGAAGGAATAAAGGCAGATAATCTGTTTTTCGCATAAGGAGAGAGAATAGTCATGGGAGGCCAAAAATATCAGATACATCAAAAAAACTTTACAAGGAAAGTGTAAAAATAACTGTTTTTTTGTTTTAACAGATATTTTGAAAGAAAAAATGCTGGACACGTGAAATAGTCGAGCATATATGGGTTAATAGGAGATGAGTTGGTTTTGCTCGCTGTTAATTGGTCTTCTTTGTTTTTTTCTTCGAAAACAGATCCTTGAATTTTTGAAAAGTGATAGAGTGTTTGGCGGTTCCTTCCTGGCCCAGTAAAAATGCGAAAGGCCTCATGGAGTCGATATGAGAAAAAATAATTCTTATGATGGCCAGAAAAGGAACAATCAGCAGCATGCCCGGAATGCCCCAAATCATACTGGCTGCCACCAGTCCTGTTATGATAAAAAACGGGTTTACTTTTACGTTGCCACCCACAATGTTGGGCGTTAAAAGGTTATTTTCAACAAACTGAATAATGATAAATAACAAAATAACCCTTAACCCCAGTCCTGGATTGTTTTCTACCAGTATAGCAAACATAAAAGGTACCAAGCCACCCAGAAGCGTTCCGAAATAAGGTATGAAATTAAAAACAGCTGACATGATTCCCAGGGGTATGGCATATTTCATTCCGATAATCCATAAGCCCAGAGAATTGATGATGCATAAAATAAGAACAACAATCAGAACTCCCCCCATGTACCTGGCAGCTACTTTGGAAATTTCACGTAAGATTGCAACGGTCTCACGTTTTCGGGAAGGTGGGACAATTTTGAGAAGGAAATAGGCAAATTTGGTGCGATAATACAAAAACAGAAAAACATACACGGGTAACAACCCGATGGCCACAGCCGTGCTTGCAGTAGAACTGAAAATGCCCTGAATATATTCACCACTGGATTCCAGGAACTTTGCTCCCTGATCCTGGATTATTTGTTTAGTCTCACTTTTTTCAAAGCCCATATATTGTCCTATGTTGGCCAGCATGGCGGAGAGGTTTTTTACTGCTGTATCTGCCAGTTCGGGCAATTCACCTGCCACGGGTACAAGTTTGCTGTAACCAAACAAAGCCAGACCTACCAGAATGCCTAATGCACCGATAATGGTAATGAAGTTGGCCAGGATACGAGGCAACCTGTTTTTTTCGAGCCAATTGGCTATAGGATATACAAGGTAAGCCAGTAAAAATCCAAAGGCTATGGGGTAGAGGAAGTTTTTAACAGCAATCAATCCATATAGGAATAATATAATGGAAAGTAAAATGTAAGTAAATCTCTGTGCAAATAATATACGATTTTGAGAGCCTTTCCTGCTGTTTTCCTGATTCATCTCACAAAAGTTTTAGAGGATAAATATACTATAAACAAATGGATTATTCATAATACAAAAATAACTTCTTCATCTTCCGATCAAAAAATTGAAATAGCTGTAACTTGCAACTTACAGGAGGAATTGTTTTGTCAAATGTTTTTTAATACATCAACAATCTTGCTGGCAGCATTGCCTTTTCCATAAAGGCTATCAGGGAAAATAGGATGACTTGAAAGGAATGTTTCAAAAGCCTGTAAAATGTTTTTTTTGTTGCTGCCTGCAAGAATATTTACCCCGGCCCGGGTCAGTTCTGTCCATTCGGTTTCTTCGCGAAGGGTAATGCAGGGCTTCTTGAAAAAGTATGCCTCTTTTTGCAATCCTCCTGAGTCAGTCATAACCATATTGCAGTTTTTCAACAACCAGATCATATTTAAATATCCCAAAGGTTCTGTAACGACAATGTTGTCGGACAGACCATCAAGGCCTGAGTTGTGAACAATTTTTCTTGTGCGGGGGTGCAGAGGAAGAACGATTTTCTTTTTTCTGGCAACTTCGCCAAGAGCTTCAAATATCTCCGTCAATCTTTCCGGATTGTCCGTATTTTCAGCTCTGTGCAAAGTGGCAAGAATAAAATCAGATGGGATTGGTTGAATGGGTTTCCGGGCTTTGTTTGTATAAAACAAAGCGGCATCAAACATTACATCTCCGGTATTTACCAGGTGGCAGTCAAAACCAGCAAAACCTTCTTTCTGAAGGTTATCGAGAGCTGTTTGTGTTGGGCAAAATAAAATCCTGCTGATGCGGTCAGTGAGGATGCGGTTCACTTCTTCTGGCATGCGCATATTGAAGGATCGCAATCCGGCTTCCACATGAGCTACCGGAATATGCAGTTTGGAAGCTGCCAGAGCTCCTGCCAGGGTGGAGTTGGTGTCGCCGTATACCAATACAAAATCGGGTTTTTCATTTATCATAAGCTCCTCCAGCTTTTCCAGCATACGGCCGGTCATGGCTCCATGGCCAAGGCTGTGGATGTCGAGATTGTAGGTTGGGAGAGGGATTTCCAGTTCATTAAAGAAGATCCTGCTCATGTTGTCGTCGAAATGCTGCCCGGTATGAATGATTATTTCCTCAAGGCCAGGCTCTTTGGCAATGGCTCTGCTCACAGTGGCAGCTTTGATAAACTGGGGACGGGCTCCTATTACGGTAAAGATTTTTTTCGTCATCAATCAGTTATGTTGTTGATTAATACTTTTTTCGTAATTGTGGCTAAGGTATAGTATGATAGCCAGTAAGGCACTATAAGCGATTACATCTATAATCAGTATAACATAAAGGAATGTGTGAATCTGCAGATGACTCATCAGAAACAAACTACTGATCAAAAGAAAATAAACAGCTTGCCACAAACTAAAAATTTTTATTTTATTCAAAGGAATAATCAGGGTGCTTACCGGGGCCACAACAAGTTTTAGTGCGGCACCTGCCACGATAATTCTGGCGTAAATTCCTGAAATGTAGTATTCCTGCCCGGCATACAATGCAAACAGTTTGGGACCCCATAATAAAATCAAGACGGTCATTACTCCGGCCATCACTCCCAGCAGAACGAGTATTCTGTTCAGGTCGCTGATGAAACTTTCTTTGGCACGGCATTTCTCACTGATGCTTTGTAGCAATACTTGTGAAATGCTGACAGTCAGTATGCTGGCCGGCAGCACAAGTACATTCCTTGCCAGCCCGAAATGGGCCGTGGTTTCCGGATCATAAAACTTATTGATCAACAATAGGGGAAGGTGCATGCAAATGGCATTGAGCAGCGCCGGAACCATATTGAACAGCGGAAATTCTTTATATCTCCTTATCAGAGACCATTGCCTGCGAATGGAGAAACTCTTCACGCTAAATCCATTGCGCAGCATTTGTATCCATCCGGCAACAATGTTCACCACATGTCCCATAATATTACCCCATATGAGTCCTGTATGTAACCTGCCGGCAAGGGCTAACAATGCTTGTCCGCCACCCTCCGATATCCGGCGCGATATTCTGTTTACCGAAATATCTTTGTAAGCTTTGCATCGTACCAGGTAGTAATTGAAGACCTGGTAGGTGCTGAATAAAAAAATGGCAGCCGGCAAATAATATAACATGAATCCGTGTTGGGGCTCAAGGTTGAGAAACCTGAGAATGGAGCCCCCGAAAAAGTATATGAGCAGCAACAGCACTACGTTGAAGCTAAAAGAAGAAAACAATCCGGCAAATACAAGGTTATCAGCATCTTCTTTTTTCTCCGGCAATACTACAGCCATCTCGTATCTGAGGCTCGCAATCACCATTAGTATACCGGTTATGCTGATAAAAACATCATAAACCCCGAAGTCTTCCACCGGATACATTCTCCTCAGGACCCCCTGCATTAAAATTGCGATGAGTTGGGCTGCAAAAGTGCCTATAACCAGGGTGGATATATTTTTAAATAAATCTGAAGAAGGTAAAAGTCTTTTAATCATCTTGTTACAATGGTCAAGGCTGTTTGCATCTCCTGCAAAATTAGTCTTATTATTTTATTTGTTGAATGGACAGGGCGATATGATAAGAAAATCTGTCGTCATATTACGTAAATTAATACAATTGTACTTAATTTTATGCTTCGTAAATAGTCCCTGAGATAGTAAGCAAACTTAAAAGGATGATAATATTTTTGATAGGGTTTATGGGAAGCGGCAAATCCACCCTGGGAAAACGGCTTGCCAGGAAAATTGATTATCGCTTTATAGATATGGACCAATATCTGGAGGAAAAGGAAGGGATGAAAGTAAGCGAAATATTTAAACAGAAGGGAGAGATGTATTTCCGTGATATGGAGAAAGTCTTCCTTGAGACCCTGGAAACCAATGACAACGTAGTAATTGCCACCGGAGGTGGAGCGCCATGCTGGGGGCAAAATATGGATATAATGAACAGGAAAGGGGTAACGGTTTATTTGAAAATGAGCCCGGGCAGTCTGGCCATCAGGCTCGAAAAATCGCATAATATCCGTCCTCTTATCGAGGGATTAAATCCTGATCTCCTGCGTGATTATATTGAACAAAAACTTCATGAACGTGAACCTTTTTACAACAAAGCACAGTGCATTGTTAGAGGAGAAAATGTGAAACCCTTTCATGTGAGTTCACTGGTATTTGGAGATGACTAATGCCTGAAAGAAAAGTTTTAGGGTAATGTAATCCTGGCTGCCCCTTTAAAGTGCCGGCGGTAGTAATTTTCCTGTAAATCATTGACAGATACTCCTGCAGAGGAGGATGCATGGGCAAATTTTCCATTATTGAGGTAGATACCCACATGATTGATTTGGCTACTGCCAATGGTAAAGAAAATCAGATCTGACTCCCTTAGTTCATCTAACGGAATAGGAGTTGCATTGCGATACATATCTCTTGAACTTCCCCTCAATTGTTTTTCATAAGCCACATGAAATACTTTTTTCACAAACCCTGAGCAATCCAGTCCATTCCGGCCTGCACGGCTGCGATGAGGAATACCCATTAGTGGGAAAACGGCATTGTACAATGCCGTGTCGGAATTTTCGCCAATTTGTATGCCGTGGTTTCTAAAAAAGGTGTATCCCGGAACCGTCAACGTGTCAAAAATAGCTTCAGGTGGATCATTGTCATGGTTGACAAAACGTCCTACCAGTAATATAGCCATAGGAAACAATACCATCAGGATGATCATACCTGTTACAGAAATATTGGTTCTGTCCTGGTTCATAGTGCTGCTTTTCTTTTTCGCCGCTGCCAGATGGGCCTGTTGCCCTGCAACCTTAATGAAACGGATAAACAGGAGTAAAATTATGTGGACAATTGGGTGTTTTACGTATATGAAGATGTTCCTGATTGCTTAATTTTACCCTCAGTTTGTTTTACAGATTGAAAAAGAAACCTTGAAAAGCCCGGAATATCAACCTCTAAAAAAGAAAAAACAGCATGAAGAAAAGTTTTATTTTACTGGTATTGACCTTACTTGTTTTTGAAAGTATTGCCCAGGTAAGACCTGCGAGAAAAAAACATTTTGATAAATTTTACAAAAGTACCACCTACATCGTGGAGGATAGAGACCCTTTTTCCAAATTTAACCAACACCTCAAAGAAGCCATGGAGCAACACTGGACCATCACCCCGTTTGAGGTTATCAGTTTTGATGATTTTCATCGTTTGCGCACCAACGAAGATGCTTCCTTTATGGTTTTGGCTGATATCAAGCAGAAAAACCTTGACGAGGTATATGTTTTTATCAATTTTGTGATGGGGGACAAAAAACGCGATTTTGAAAGCATGCCCGATCTTGCCTCCGTGCCTTTGGCTTACAGAGACGCTGACGACTATGATTACCTCTACAAAATGGGCGCCTTTGTAAAATTTATGCAGACACACGTCAGTAAATCAGATGATACTCCCCGCATGCGCCTTGCCCGTATCATGAATGTAAATGATGACCGGTTAAAGCAAATGGAACTTTGGTTGCTGGAAAATGAACTGGCCCCTGAAGTGAGGACGGAGGAAACCATCAGAAGGCATTATCCCTATACGGTAAAAATTGTTACACCTGAACAAATCAATGAAGCCATTGCTCAGGACAGAGATGATGTGGCATTTCTGCATAAATTAGGACCCGAGGATGCCACCCGTTTGGGCAGGGGTAAATGCTGGAAGTTTATCATTTCGGCAGGTGATGGCAGCGTATTGTATTCATCAAGCCATGATGTGGACAAAGCTAATCCGGATGCTTTTCTGGTAGACGATTTTAAAGATATCGCAAAATAGGCTGTCTTAGTTGAGAATTGGATCAGAGGGAAAGTTTGCCCAGATGGCATAATCACTTCCCATTTTTTTGAGGGTATTGCTCCAGAGGGTTTCAGGATTGTCAGCCAATACGCAATTAACTGTGCTTTGGGAAACTATCCATGAGTTTTCTCCCATTTCACGATCCAGCTGTCCTGGCTCCCAACCTGCGTACCCTATGAAGAATTTAACCTGTGACGGGGTTACGAGATTTAATTCAATCATTTCCATAAGCTTTTTGATATCACCTCCCCAGAACAAGTTCTCCTGCACCTGTATGCTTCCCGGAATCTGTTCTCCCAGTGTATGAAGGTAAAACAAACGTTCAGGATGAACCGGACCTCCCAAAAACAAAGGAAAATCAACCTCGGGAAACTCTTTAACCACTTCATTGAGTTTGAGGTGCACAGGTTTGTTGATGATAAGGCCAATCGTACCCTCCTCCGTGTTGTGTTCCACCAGTAAAACAACACTTTTGCTGAAATAGAAATCTCTGAGTGCCGGTTCGCTGATTAAAAATCTGCCCTGGGAGGGTTGCATTTTTTGGGTCATAATAATTGGGTATTTGGATGGTAATATCTGAACGTAATTTTACCAATTTTGATATCTGAAAATTTTAAAAGTTTATCTTTGTCGGAGTTTATTTGCCAGTCTAACAACAATGAGAATATCATTGTTCACAAAATAGCCCCATGAGCAAAAACAACCAGAAGAAATTCAGTATCCTCAGAAAAAAGTATCCGGTTTTTACTTATGAGTCATACTCTCATGAGGTTATCAACAATGAGCTTCATCTGAAGTATCATTTTAACCTTTCGGGAAAATATGATTTTTATCCCGCTTATGTCATCCCGCTGAAGAATTATTCTCTTGATCATCTGGATGATAATTTGATGTCCAGCCTGGTATTTCATATTGGAATGGTTGAACTGGTGAGTTACTGGAAAGCTGCCTGTTCCCCTGAAGTGCTTATCAAGCCTTTAAAAATGAACGCTGATATGCAAAAATGGTGGAAACAACTCTATTTTCATGGGTTGGGTGAGTTTTTCTACCTTAATGGCATCGAACCATCTTTTTTCGACTTTATTTCCTTTACTTTCGAAAAATATACCCGCAGAGTCCCCCGTTATCACAGCGTAGAAACCCATAATGGAATAATCATTCCTGTGGGGGGAGGAAAAGATTCGCTGGTAACCATGAGCGTGCTTTCACGCTGCCGGGATGCCAAACTGGCAATGGCCATCAATCCCGGTATAGCGACCATAGAATCCGTAAAGCTGGCAGGGCTGGAAGATGACTTTTTTGTCATTCAACGCACCATCGACCCTACGCTTCTTGAACTGAACAAGCAAGGTTTCCTGAACGGACATACCCCTTTTTCATCTGTGGTAGCTTTTGTAAGTGTTCTTCTTTCTTCCATCACAGGGCACAAAAACATAGCACTTTCCAATGAATCCAGTGCCAATGAAGCTACCATCCCCGGAACGACCATCAATCATCAGTATTCAAAATCCTATGGTTTTGAAAAAGATTTCCGCAGGTATGTATCCCGCTTTATTTCATCCAATTACAATTATTTCAGCTTGCTCAGGCCCCTCAATGAACTGCAGATTGCAGTTATTTTTTCGCAGAATCCAGAGTTTTTCAATGTTTTCAGATCATGCAACGTGGGAAGCAAAACCAATTCCTGGTGCTGCAACTGTTCCAAATGTCTGTTTACCTATATCATGCTCGCACCATTTATAAAAAAGGAGAAAATGGTAGAAATTTTTGGCGAGAACCTGCTGGATAAAATTTCTCTCATTCCGCTAATGAAGCAACTCAGCGGTCTGGCATCCGAGAAACCCTTCGAATGTGTAGGAACCATCGATGAAGTCAATTCAGCCCTCTCGGACCTCTGGTATGGCAAGAAGGAAGAAGAGCTTCCCGTTTTGCTGCAGCATCACAGAGAGTATACAGGGGGGATTAGATTTATGGGTGTAGATCAGCAAATGAATTACTGGGATGCATTCAATAGTCTTTCTGAATATTTCTCAGATATGCTGAAGGAAAGTCTTGAGAAAGCTGTAAAAGCGCATAAAAAATGATTGAACAATATTTTGAGCAGTTTTTTGCTCACAAACGGGTTTGTCTTCTTGGTTTTGGCAGAGAAGGTAAATCCTCTTACCGAACCCTGAAAAAGTTTGTTCCTCACTGTGAAATCATTATAGCAGACAGCAATGCTGACGTTTCCCGGCAATTCAAAGAGGAGTTTGGACACGATGCAAATGTTTCTTTGTTTTGTGGCGATACTTATATCCAGGAACTGGACTCATGCGACATTATCATTAAATCACCGGGAGTCTCTCCGGGCAAATTGCTAAAAACAGGAGAGAAAAAAAAGATGGTTTTCAGCTCACAAACGGCTATTTTTCTCGAATTATTCCGGGAACAGGTAATTGGTGTTACCGGCACCAAGGGGAAAAGCACAACAGTAAGTCTGTTGCAACACATTTTTTCTATTGCGGGCAGAGATGTTGTCCTTGTGGGTAATATCGGGATACCTCCCTTTGAAATGCTTCACAGGATAACTGCAGAAACCGTAATTGTTTATGAAATGAGCAGCCATCAACTGGAAGGTTGCAATGTTTCTCCTTCCACGGCCATATTGCTCAATATTTTTCAGGAACACCTTGACCATTACGAATCCTACAAAGATTATCAGCTTGCCAAACTCAATATTGCCCGCTGGCAGCAACCCGCAGACGCCTTTATCTGCAATGTTTCCCTGGAGGTTATAAGCCAGTTGCTGGCCGAATTTAACTGTCAGGGAACGCTCTATTCGCTGAATCAAAATAAAGAGGGAAAGCCCGGTGTTTGGTGCGACAAAAATGATTTAATAATTAAGGATTCCGGAAATAATATTCATACTATTGAAGATTTGTGCAGCAAACGCAAACTTCCCGGCCAGCATAATCTTTTTAATATTGCTGCAGCAGCTCTTGCAGCCTATCTATTCGGAGTTGAAGATCGGTTTATTCTGCAGGGCGTATCTGCTTTTGAAGGTTTGCCCCACCGGCTCGAACCGGTTCGAAACTTCAAAGGGGTTACTTTTTATAACGACTCCATCAGTACCATTCCAGAATCAACCATTGAAGCTCTCAAGACCCTTCCCGGGGTTGAAACGTTGCTGCTGGGTGGGTTCGACAGGGGGATTGATTATGGTGTGCTCATGAAGTACCTGCACAAAAATCCGGTTAAGAACCTCCTGTTCATTGGAAAGGCAGGAAAAAGAATGTGTCTGGAGCTGCAAAGTATTTCCGGTGACAGGAAGGGAAACTGTTTGCTGTTTGATACTTTTGAGGAAGCAATACAGAAAGCGATAGAATTGGGTACAAGGGGGGGAGTCTGCCTTTTGTCGCCGGCGGCGGCCAGTTACGACATGTTTCGCAATTTTGAGGAGAGGGGAGAAAAATTCAGGCAGATTATCCTTGGGTTGAAGGAGTAACCTGCCTGATGTACAAATCGTTTCATTTTCGACTATTTCTTTTTGTTATCCTGCGACTTGATAACTTGCTGTTTTTGTTTGTTATGAGGTCTGAGTTTTCCATGGCTTCCACGGAATATTTTGCCTCTGCGGGTTTTCACATCTCCTTTGCCCATCGTTTTAATGATTTGGTTCAACATGAATTATCTGACATTAAATTCAAATATAAGGAAAAAAGTCTTTTGATCCAATCATTCTGTTGACGGACAGTGAGCATTGCAAAGTGTCATTTTTCAGGCATTGCTTTGCTTATTGGCCAGCAGGTTTTTAAGAAGAATCTGAGGGTTTCTTACTGTCCGGAAAGCATAGTCAAGCAGAAGAATTTCTTTTTCTTCTTCATCCAGTTGCCAGGAAACAGGGTTTTGATGCAGCTTTTCTTTCAGCTCATAAAGGCAAAGGGCAGCAGAAACAGAAACATTATAACTTTCGGTAAAGCCAACACTGGGAATCCTTACATAAGCATCGGCCTTATCGAGTGCATCGGGCGTAAGACCATGCCCTTCGTTGCCAAAAACAAGTGCCGTTTTCTGGTCAAGAGGCAAATCCTTGAGCAGGCAATCATCTTTGTGGGGGCTGGTGGCAACAATCCTGTATCCTTTTTTACGGAGCTTTCTGTAGCAATTTAATGTATTGTTTTCGGCATTGTTATACCTGAAAATATCTACCCATTTATTGGAACCCACCAGGATGTCCTTATTGATTTCCCAGGGGTTTCTGTTTTCTATTACATGCAAATCCTGTATGCCCATCAATTCGCAGGTACGGATGATGGCACTGCCATTGTGGGGCTGGTAGAAATCTTCTATTACAACGGTAAGATACCGGGTGCGCTGGTTGATAACATCAAGAAACTTTTCCCATCTTTCCTCATAAATCAATTCCCTGATGGCACCAAGGAGGTATTGGCGGGTTTCCCTATCGAAATGTGTCATATTTTATGGTTGGATGAAAGCATAAGAGCAATGGTTTTGTACAAAATCCGACAGGCAATAATACCGTCGGTTTGTCCCGGCCCTGTTTCTACAAGATCAAAACCAATAAGAGTTCTTCCGGACTTCACCAACTGCTCAAACAAGTAGAGCACCTGGCTGTAATCAAAACCGCCGGGAACCGGAGTGCCAGTGGTTGGGCACTGGGAGGGGTCCAGCCCGTCAAGGTCAAAGCTGATATACACTTTATCGGGCAGCCGGCTGATAATATCATGGCAGATTGCTTTCCAGGTTTCTCCTTCAAACCCCCTGCTGTGCAGTTCGCGGGCAAAAAAAGCATGATATTTTTCCGGGTTGTCCCTGATAATTCCTGCCTCGGTGGCGCTGATATCCCGCAAGCCAACAGGAACAATGCGCTTAACCTGTTTGATTTTTGATGCGTTGAACATGATGGATGCATGGGAATGGGTAAAGCCCATATAGGCATTTCTCAAATCGGCATGGGCATCGATCTGTAGTATGCCGAACTCAGCATGATGGCCGGCCAATGCCTGTATAAGTCCCAAGGGGGTGCTGTGGTCGCCTCCCAGCAGCACAATAAGCTTCCCTGTTTTGATATAATCAGTGGCTTTTGTTTGGACGTTTTCTGCTAAATCAGCACATGCCCGGTTGATGCTGTCCAGAATAGCTTTGTTCTCTTCGCTGTTTTCTTTTCCCGGATTCTCTTCCAGCTGTTTGATATAGTTGATAGCCTGTTTCCTGAGTTGCTGATTTTGTTCTGCAATGTCTGCGGGAATTTCTTCCATAGCAATGCCAGCTTTCCATGGGTCAGCTACTGCTTCGTCAAAAAGATCAATCTGGGGAGATTGGTCCAGAATATTCCGGGGTCCTGAAGCTGTACCGTCAAGGTTGGATACAGTTACATCCCATGGAACAGGGATAATTACCACCGCTGCTTCATCGGTGGTAAAAGGGAGTCCGAAAATATTGGCATCTGTATCACCCACAGCATCGGGGTTAAAGGATGCAATTTTGCGGGCTTTGGCATCGCTGGCTGGGTTCATATAGTAAATGTTTGACGTTTAACTAAGAAAGAGCAAAAATAATGGCTTTTGGTTCACGGTCAATGGTTTTTTGTTACAGAAATCTGCCGGAAAGGCATAAAAAAACCCCGGAACTTTGCTCCGGGGTTTTTTATCTTGTTTGATGCTGCTTATTTCACTACGTCAGAAAGTTCAGCACCGGCTTTGAATTTTACAACTTTCTTGGCGGGAATTGTAATTTCCTTACCTGTTTGAGGATTTCTTCCTTTGCGCTCTTCTCTCATAGAAACCGAGAAAGAACCAAATCCAACAAGCGCTACACGGTCGCCGCTTTTCAGAGCTTCTGTAGTTGCACCAATAAATGAGTCAAGAGCTTTTTTTGCATCAGCTTTTGTAAGGCCTGAGTGAGATGCCATAGCATCAATTAATTCTGCTTTGTTCATTTTTTTCGTTTTTAGTTAGTTTAGCTTTTATGAATTAAAAATGTCCTTTAACCTTTGCAAATATAGGTTATTTCTAAAAAAAAGCAAGCTATTTATACGAAAACTACTGATTTTGTTGATAAAAACAGCCCTTTTGTTAATAACTATGGCCAGAATACCTGATTTTATTGGTGTTTTGGAAGCTATTGATTCTTCTTTAATGTGATTCAGGAAGTGCCGAAAAGCTGTATCCACGCAGGAAATCCTGTGTTTTCATCCTCTTTTTGCCTGCTGCCTGCATGGTAAAAACATCCACAAACCCATCTTTACAACTTATTTTGATATATGTTTTGTTGTCTGTAATGAGTTTTCCTGTATCCATACCATGCTTTTCCCTTATGGGTGCGGCTTCAAATATCTTCATCATAAACTTACTTTCTTCTCCTGTATCGAGTTCGGTAAAAGCACCCGGCACCGGATTCAACCCGCGGATCAGATTACAGATATTGGCGGCATTTTCATCCCAGCGGATTCTGCAGTCTTCCTTGAAGATTTTGGGAGCTTTCTTCAATTCTGCAGGGTTTTGGACCAGTTGCGCCTGATCAATCGTCTCAACCTTCCCGTGTAAAATCTGTTCAAGAGTTTCGGTAACAAGATCAGCACCCAGAAACTTAAGTTTGTCATGGAGTGTGCCGGCCGTATCGTCGGGAGCAATGTTTGTTTTTTTGAAAGCAATAATTTTACCGGTATCAATTTCTTTGTCCAGAAAAAAGGTAGTGACCCCGGTTTCTGTTTCTCCATTGATAACAGCGTGGTTGATGGGAGCTGCACCCCGATACCGGGGCAGGAGAGATGCATGCATATTAAAGGTGCCCATGGGGGGGAGGCTCCATACGCTTTCAGGCAACATACGAAAAGCTACCACCACCTGCACATGGGGATTAATGTTTTTAAGCTGCTGCAGGAAATCGGGATTTTTCAGGCTTTCGGGCTGCATGAGCAAAAGCCCCTTTTCCAGGGCGTATTCTTTCACCGGGCTATATTGTATCTTCCTGCCTCTGCCGGCGGGTTTGTCGGGAGCTGTAATTACTCCTGCCACATTAAATCCCTTGCTGATGATTGCATCCAGGGAGGCAACGGCAATTTCCGGGGTACCCATGAATACAATACGCAAATCTTTTTTATCCATTTTCAAAAGGTATGAAAAAAAACAGGGTTTAAGATGATGCAGAGACAAAGTCCCGGATTGCATTTTCTTAAACCCTGATTTATGATGGTTTTATCAGTTCAATTTAGGGTAATCATCATTACGATCGTCATCAAAGGGAAGATCATCATCATCGTCATCATAAAACTCGTCATCATCATCGTCATAAAAATCTTCATCCATATCAGCCCACCACAGGTCATTTTCGGCGCACAGATCGTCATTCAAATCAACCATTTTGATGGCCGAAATGGCTGCTTCATCCCCTTTGTTTCCATGCTTTCCGCCAGCCCTGTCTTTGGCTTGCTCCATGGTATCGGGTGTGAGTACCCCGAAAATAACGGGGAGTTCCATGTCGATACTTACATTGGTGATGCCATGGGCCACGGCACTGTTGATAAATTCAAAGTGCCTGGTTTCTCCCTGGATAACGCATCCAAGACAGATAATAGCATCAACAATAATGTTTTTGGCTGCAATTTTGGCTGCTGTGGGCAATTCAAAACTTCCCGGTACATATTTGATGGTAATATTATCATCCAGAGCACCATGTTTTTTGAGTGTCTGGACGGCACCATCCCGTAAAGCGAATGTTATCTCATGATTCCATTCCGATACCAGGATAAGAAAACTCATTGCAGTGGCATCGGGAACCGAGGTAACATCGTATTCAGAGAGATTTTTTTTCTTTTCAGCCATGAGATAAAGGATGTTTAGTTTTGGGCCATTTTTACCCGGGCAATATATTTTTCTATGTTACGACCTTCGTTGGTTGCCGGAAAATCGTTCTTTATGGTTTGGTACGCTTCCAGTGCAGACTCATGGTCGCCTTCCATCTCGTACACCATTCCCATTTTCATGAGAAAAGCAGGAGAGGTTAATGGGTTGGGCTGGTGGTTGGCAGCTCTTCGGTATTGTTTCACTGCTTCACTTCTGTCGTCCAGTTGCAGATAAGCATCACCCATAGCACCATATGCCATAGCGCCCAGGAGTTGATCTCTTTTTTTGAACTTGCTTAAATGCTCTATGGCATTTTCGTATTCTCCCAGGTTAAGAAATGATACCCCTGCGTAATATCTTGCCAGGTTGGCCGTTTTGGTCATGCCAAAGTCGGAAATGATATCCAGAAAACCCAGGTTGGCACCGTCACCTTCAAGGGCAAGCCGCAGACTATCCTGCTCAAAATACGTTTCAGCCATAAATATTTCGGACTGTGCCTGCTGTTCTCTCGGCTCAAGGATAAATCTTGTATAACCAATATAACCGGCAATAATCAGCACAATGGCTACTACTACACCAATGAGCAAATTCTGGTTGCGCTCGATAAACTGTTCACTTTTGCTAAGTGCTTCTTCTACTGCAACAATGTTCTTTTCGCTTTGATCTTTTGTTTTGTCTTTCTTCATTTGATTATAATTGAATTGTTTGTTGAATGCGGTTTTTAATATAAGGTTAATTACCGGTTAGTATTATTTTGAGTCAGATGCAAAAAAAAATATTTCTGCATTAATTATGTCATTGAAATATAGTGTGCTGTGATTAATGCAACCTTTTACAGCTGTTTACAGCCTGCAAAATTAAGCTAATTTTACGTGCTACAAATAAATTCTTGTTTTTTTTTGCAGGGCAGCAATTCAGTAAGGGAACACTATTGTTATCTTTGCAGGCAATAATGTTGGATCTGGTAAGTTATAATGAAAGAAAATCGTTTTGTAAATATCCTTTATATGTTTTTTAAGAGACTGGCTTTCTGGGGCCTGGTAATTACGGGTTTCTTTTTTATTCTGCAGATGCAGTCGTGCCGTCAGGATGATATTGACACTTCTCCATCGCTCAAACTTGAATTCAGCACTGACTCGTTGCTGTTTGATACCGTTTTTACCACGGTAGGTTCGTCCACCCGGTTTTTTAAAGTTTACAACCGTCATAATTCGAGGATACTGATTTCAAACCTTGAGCTTGCCGGTGGGTCGCAATCCTATTTCCGTATCAACGCCGATGGCCGTTCAGGAAAGCGCCTTACAGACCTGGAAATCGGACCCCGCGATAGTTTGTTTGTTTTCGTGGAAGTAACGGTAGATCCTGCCGGACAGGACTTACCGCTTATCATCACCGACAGTGTAGTTTTTGAAATGAACAACAATGTTCAGGATGTAAAGCTGGTAGCATGGGGACAGGATGCGCACTTTATCCGTCCCAATTTTTACGATTCCATCAATGATATTGATTATTATGTGATGGAAGAAAACACAGTGTGGTCAGGATCCAAGCCTTATGTTATTTACGGGATATTGTTTGTGGCACCCGATGTAACCCTTACCATTGAGGAGGGGACCAATGTGCATCTGCACCACCGATCGGCCATGATATTTACCTCCGGAGCCTCTTTCAGGGTCAACGGTACACTGGAATATCCGGTAACCATTCAGGGTGATCGTCTTGAACCCGGATACAGCAATATCCCCGGCCAATGGGGGTATATCTGGCTTTCGGCCACCTCGCGGGATCATGATATCAATCATGCAGTAATAAAAAACGGTACCTACGGCATAATCATGGACTCTATTGGCAGTTTAAACGAACCCACACTGCGCCTGCGAAATACCCTGATTTCAGGAATGGACCAGACAGGGCTTGAACTCAATGGTGCATGGGTGGAGGCCAATAACCTGGTGGTGGCGGATTGCGGAGTACATGCCATTAAGATTCAGTACGGAGGAAAATACGACTTCCGGCATATCACTGTTGGCAATTATTACAGCTGGCAGGGTGCCATAAGACAAACTCCTTCCATTGTTTTTAATAACTATTTTGTGGATACCTTAGGTACAGTCTATGTAAGGGATATTGAAAATGCATATTTCGGCAACTCCATTATATACGGCAGTTTGCAGGAGGAAATTTTACTTGACATCTACCCGGATAATTCCCATGCCAACTTCCTGTTCGACCATAGCATCGTGCGTACTTCGCACCAACAGCAACTGGGTTCTTTTTTTGAAAACAGTCTTTTTAATCAAAACCCCCTTTTTGAAAGCCCTTCTGAGAATGACCTCAGGCTACAGGAGGAAAGTCCTGCTATAGGAGCCGGCGATCCATCCATTGCGTTGGATATTCCCACTGACATTTTGGGAAACAGCAGAGTTGAGAGAGTGGATATGGGAGCTTACCAGTACTATGAGATTGAGGAGGATGAGGATGATGAAGATCAATGATTCATCCTGTTGATTTGACAGGCCGAAAATCAGGATATTCTTCTGTTATTCTTAAACGGCATGTCCGGGAAACCAAGGTTCGGGTGACCGGTCGATTCAGGGTTGCATTATGATAAACTGTTGATCATCGCGACTTCTTGTCAATTTATCCTGACTCTGGAGGTATCTCATATTTACGGGTTGTGATAAAAATGGTTGTGCGTTTTGTTCTACATACCGGTTAAGCAAAAAATCAAAGATATACCTTGCATTTTTTGATCCGGCAAAGTGATTGAGGCTGTAAATGTCTTCAAGACTGATGAGGTGAGAGCTGTATTCATAAAAGACATCTCCTGTAAGCCCACGATAGCGAAATCGTCCGTCTACATGGTCAGCAGTAAAAAATGTGCTGTACAATACTTTCATTCCGGCATCTTCATCCTGCTTGTCAACCTGTGAAAATTCAAACCAGGTATTTCGCTCAACGGTACGAAGTATGAAATCCTGCCTGTACAGGATGGTGTCAATGAGGGCCTTGTCGGTATGTTGTCTGTCTGATTCCACCATCTCAGTCTGGGCTATAGCAAAAATATACCTGTCGCCTTCATGGGCAAGGAACTGGTCGAATTGTTCCTGCGAAAATACCTTAATATCATATTTTTTCAAGCCTTCCAGCAAAGCATCGGTAAACATTTGTGCTGCTCTTTCCACATCAATATCTTTGAGGAAATGGCTGCTGTCAATGTCTTCTCCTTCGGCTTGCGAGTCCGCGTCGAAAGTGTAATTGTAAGGATAATAATAAAGAAAAGTGTTGGCAGGAGGGGTGATCATTATGGCAATCTGTTCTTTTTTATCAATGAAAGAACGTGCAGTACGTCTGCCCGGCATACAGGAACTAATCGTCAGGAGAAATCCGGCAAGGATGAGTATCCCGGCTGCTGGCATCCGGGTGATTTTTGCTTGAAGGTTCTTCAGTTTGTAGTCTTTCAAAACAGCTCCTTTGGTTTAATAACAGCTAAACTCTGTTGGTAAATGTAATGTTTATTCTGCAACCATAACTTTAAGGGTTTATAACTTCATGTAAACGTTGTTTTAACTAATTTATTTTGCCTGCATGCAACTTGTTTGCTTTTCGCGCAACAGATCAAGCCCTGTCGCTATTTCCTGCTGAGCGGAATTTGCAATTCCGCTCCATACACCTTTGAACTGACAATCCGATAACCTTTCGCCATCAACGTTTTAGTAAGGGCATGAACTGTAGCCACACCCTCACAACCCCCAGAAATTTGTGAGTACGCAGGATCTTCCAGCTTCCGAAGGAACTGGAAGCATCCGGATGAAATAATAAAAAAAACCACCGGTAGTAATCTACTCCGGTGGCCCATCATTATATTACTCAGAAGTTCTATTCTACTGCAGCCAGTTTTTTCCCAATTTCCTGACCATAAGTGAAACATTCTTCCAGTTCTGTGTCGTGGGGGGTAAATTTGATGAATACCCCGGGGCCCTGAACATCCAGCTTCAGGTTTTCCAGGTTGGAATTGATCAGTTTTGCTGCTTCGCCACTCCATCCATAAGAACCGAATGAGCCGGCAATCTTGCCTTTGTCCCTGATGGGGCTGATAACGGCAAACATACGGTAGACGGGCAAAAGAATATTCTGGTTAATGGTAGGGCAGCCCACAATGATTCCTTTGCTTTTGGCCACTCTCTCATCGATATCGCCCAGCGGCATGGTTTCAATGTCTGCTACTTCCACTTCATAATCGCCGGTTGACTTTATTCCCTCAGCAATTTTCTCTGCCAGCAATCCGGTATTGTGATAGGCCGAAACGTAGGGGATGAAAACATGTTTCTTTTCGGGCTCAAGTAATGCCTCCTTTGCGTATTGTTCTGACAGATCTACCCATTTTTTCCACTGGGTGAGCAACAAAGGGCCATGGCCTGTAAGAATACCGTTGATTTCCAGAGGGCGGATTTTATCAATGGCTTTGAGCATGAACTTGCTAAAAGGTTTCAGGATGACATCAAAGTAATATTTGAACGCATCGTCAAAATCTCCTACCTGGTCGTCATACATTTTAGGATTACAATAGTGACATCCGAAAGAATCGCACGTAAAAAGGTATTTGTCTTCCTCCATGTAAGTGTACATACTATCGGGCCAGTGGAGGTTGGGAGCGGATATGAAACGGAGTGTTTTGTTGCCAAGGTCGAGGGTGTCTCCGTCTTTTACAACGATATGCTCAAAACTTCTGCCCAGGAAATCTTTCAGGTAATTGATAGCAATGCGGCTCGCTACTACTTTTGCGTTGGGAGCAAGCTCCAGCAGGTTGGCCAGGTTGCCGCTGTGATCGGGCTCTGTGTGATTAAGAATAATGTACTCAATTTCGGACGGATCGGTTACCTGCCTGATTTTGGCCAGGTAGGTATCCCAGAATTTTACCTTGCTGGTTTCTACAATGGCTTTTTTGTCGGCGTTGATAAAGTAACTGTTGTAGGTGGTGCCATGCTCAGTTTCCATTACCACGTCGAAAGTCACAATGTCGTAGTCAAGAATTCCAATCCATTTTACATCCTGGTTGATATCCAGAACCTGGGTGTCTGGTGCTTTTTTGTCTTTCATTTTTATATAAGGTTTTTGTTTTAGAAGTTGAAATAATAATTATTACTCAAAGTCCAGGGTGATTTGTTTTTTGCCGGGCAAATCGTCGTCATCGTCATCATCTCCATCTTTATTAACACCTGTAGGTGCTCCAGGTTTGGTGTCATGCGAATTATTCTCGCCTGCAGCCTCACCGTTTTCTTCTTCCGGTTCTTCTGCTGGAGCATCATCAGTTGGGTCGGGAGTTAAGGGTTCAAGCCATTCTACAGACTCTACTTCGTAGCTGGAGAGTCTTTTCCCTTTGGCTTTAATTCCTTTTACCCCAATAAACTCGTCAACATTGATTTCTTCTTCGTTTTTTTGCTTCTTTCCGCCAGGAACAAGGTTCACCTGGAGTTGAGGATAGCGGGCAACCGACAGGGTAATTAACCTGCTGTTTTCATGTTCTGAAATGACATTTACAAATTTCTCTGTAAATTCGGGCTGGAAGCGCTTTATGTAATAATGTCCGCTTTCGCCATCATAGTATACGGCAGTGATAATTCTATCGGGGTTAAACTTTTCAATCAGCATGGGATTGACTTCGAAATGAGCTGAGAGTTCATATCCCATGGTCCGATAATTGCCCGAAGGAAAAAGGGAAATGATTTTGTCGTCCCCTTTGTAGGATCCAATGAATTTTCCTCTTTTATCAACATTGAGTCGAAGAACGTTCTCGTCGAACCATAGTTTGAGGGCACTCAGGGTAGATACTCCCTGGTCTTTGAGTACGATTTTTCTGATTTGATGACGGGTGAGCAAGTTGCCGCCGGCACCTCTTCCCTTGATTGCCAGTTCGCTGAAATCAAGTTCAAAGATGGGTTTTTTCAACTTGGGTTTGTAACGCAGGTGAATGGCAACTTTCTCTGCTTCACCGTTGGGGTTGGCGGTAAAATACAAGACCCTGGATCCTTTTTTCCCTTTGGTCAGGTCGTATTCTTTGTCGCGGGTTACCCCTTTAACGTAAAACCGCTTCATGTATGCCGGTCCGTTGGCTCCATCCATGTAAATCATATTGTAAATGGTGCGGTCGTCATTTTTCTCAAACACAGCAATGTGGATGATGTCTTTGCCCACAAATGATTTATCGTCAACTTTGGTCACCAGAACCGTTCCGTCGCTGCGAAAAACAATAATATCGTCTATGTCTGAGCAATCGCAAACAAATTCATCTTTTTTCATGGAGGTTCCTGCAAAACCTTCTTTACGGTTTACATAAAGTTTCACGTTTGCAACTGCCACACGGGTGGCTTCGATGTTTTCGAAAGAACGAATTTCTGTTTTGCGTTCGCGCCCTTTGCCGTATTTTTCCTTGATCTTAAGAAACCACGCAATGGCATAATCAACCAGGTTGTTGAGATGCTTGTTTACCTCTTTTAGTTTTTCTTCAAGACCTTTCATTATTTCGTCGGCCTTGAAAGTGTCAAACTTTGAAATTCTTTTGATCTTGATTTCGGTCAAACGGAGGATATCATCGCGGTCAATTTCGCGGTAAAAGTCTTTTTTAAAGGGGTCAAGTCCTTTGTCAATGGTTTCGATAACCGACTCCCAGGTTTCGCACTCTTCAATATCGTGGTAGATCCTGTTTTCAATGAAGATTTTCTCCAGGCTGGAAAACAGAAGCTGTTCCAGTAATTCTGACTTTTCAAGTTCCAGCTCTTTTTTTAACAGGTTTACCGTGTGGTCTGCAGAAATTTTAAGAATTTCTGTTACGCCCAGGAAACGGGGCTTATTGCCCTCAATAACGCAGCAGTTGGGGGAAATACTGACTTCGCAGTCGGTAAAAGCATACAGTGCATCAATGGCCTGATCTGGTGAAATATTGGGGCCCAGATGTACCAGTATTTCAACGTTGCGGGCGGTATTGTCTTCAATTTTTTTTATTTTAATCTTGCCCTTTTCATTGGCATTGACAATACTGTCAATAAGGCTTACAGTCGTTGTACCAAAAGGTATTTCGGTAATCACCAGGGTTTTTTTATCCTGGATAGATATTTTGGCTCTTACTCTTACTTTTCCACCTCGCAAACCATCGTTGTAACGCGAAAAATCTGCATGTCCGCCTGAGGGGAAGTCAGGCAGGATTTCCACTTCTTCTCCTTTGAGGTAAGCAACGGATGCATCCAGCAGTTCATTAAAGTTGTGGGGAAGAATTTTCGACGCAAGACCTACTGCAATACCTTCAACACCCTGTGCCAGGAGTAAGGGAAATTTAACCGGTAAGCTGATAGGTTCTTTGTTTCGCCCGTCGTAGGAGTTTTTCCATTTGGTGATTTTGGGGTAAAAAACAACCTCAAGGGCAAACTTTGACAACCTGGCTTCAATGTACCTGGGGGCTGCCGAGCTGTCGCCCGTGAGAATATTTCCCCAGTTACCCTGGGTATCAATAAGAATGTCTTTTTGCCCCAGTTGCACCAGTGCATCGCCAATGGCAGCATCCCCGTGAGGATGGTATTTCATGGTATGACCAATGATGTTGGCAACCTTGTTGTAGCGGCCATCATCCAGATCTTTCATCGAATGCATTATCCGGCGCTGCACGGGTTTAAGTCCATCCCGGATTTCGGGTACGGCACGTTCCAGAATTACGTACGATGCGTAATCCAGAAACCAGTCCTGATACATACCCGAGATCTTGGTTACGTTGTCCGTTCCCACTGATTCACCATGCTGATTCTCCTGATCAGATGGTTGCGGGGTATCCTGGTTTTTCTCTTCCTCAGGTGTATGATTGTTATTTTCGTCCATGTATTTTAAGCCGACTCTTTAAGTTTTTAAAAACGGTGCAAAGTTAACAGATAAAATTATTGGTGTAGCTCCGGCTATTTCATAAATCTCAGCAAGACTACTTCCATTGCCAGGAATAGCAATGCAATAAGCAGAAACAGTCGCCACAATTGTTTTCCTCCTCTGAGTCTTTCCAGTTGCTGTTCAAAGGATACATTACCACTATCAAAGGTAAAGATGTTTTCTTGCTCCGCGGTAAGTTGATCAATTTCACTTTTGGGATAGCTTTCCAGAAACGACTCGCGCCTGTCGTAATTAAACGAAAGGTAGCGCAGCAGGTTGTCTGCGGCTTCGAGCCTGTAGTTTTTCTGCAACTGCAGTTGTGCATGCAGCAGCAGGTTGATGTTGTTGTTGATATTTCTTGTTTCAGGAATCACTTCCATTTGTCCGTCTGTAACGGTAAAAAGCTCACCAGCTGCAGGTCTGTAATTTCTGATGGTTATTAATTCATCGGATCCGATGGTGTGGAACAACGGAAACAGAGCTGCGCTGCGAAGGGCTATATTGTATATGGTGGGAACAAACATGGCATGACGAGGGAAATTGCTGAACCGGTCACTGGCAGGTACAGCCGAAACAAATACACTCCCACGTCCTGAGGGAGTTTCTGAAAAAAAGTAATTTCCGTTTTGCAATTGCATCAGGTATTGCTCTCTGCCCCTGGATTGTCTGTCGAATACATAGTACTCCTGTACCTGCGGTAAGTCTATATTTTCGGGAAGCCTTTCAAATACTCCGCTGTATATGGGATGTAATTCGTTGATGGAAGTTACCCGTGTGGCCTGTGTGTCTTTGCCCAGGATGCCTGCCACTCCCATTGACATAAGCATATCATTGTAAGAGGGTAAATCGGCTTCTTCTGCGGGGAAAACGAGCAGATTGCCTCCTTCCTCAACATACCTCCGCAACTCTGCTGACAGGCCGCTTCCTATAGAAGGAAGCCCGTTGAGAATTATCAGATTCTGGTTTCCGAACAAAGAATAATCGATGGCCCCGGCCAGCACATTGCGGTACACAAAAGTTGTGTCGTTTCCCAACAACGCGTTCAGAAAACGATTGGGAGAAAGTTCATTGATGGAGAGAACCGGAATGTTTTCACTGAGGTTAAAACTGAAATAAAACCTGTCGTCAAAAGTTACAGGATGGTCAGTGATTTCAAGATACCCCTGTTGAATGGTTTCTGCCCCGAGGGTGTATGTGAGCGATACTGTTGCGTGAGAAAACGGATTGATGTCGAATGTTGCCACAGAACGCTGGTTGTCGTTTACATACAGGCGGACGGGCTGGTTTTCCAGTCGCTCATCTGAATCATTGTAAATCCGTGCCTCCATGGTGATTACCTGTCCGGAAAGGCGCACCGGGTTTTCTATCCAGACTGAATCGATGAATACATTGGCTCTTCGCCCGGCCTGATAGGGTATGAGCAAATAGTCGGTCAGTGAATCGGTTTCAAAGGAAGTAAAGTCAGTGATGTTTTTCTGAAAATCACTTAAAACAAATGCCAGTTGGTTTTCATTTCCCGGCTCTTCCTGCAACAGGTCGGTTTGTCGTTGCATCACTTCGGCAACAGATCTAACCGCAGGACTAAAATCAACCTCTTTTAACATCCCCAGGAATTCATCCCGGTTTACGAAACGCTGATGCCTGGCTTCAAAATCATTGGTAAGAAGCTGGTATTTGTCAGTAGGTTCAAAAAGTTCTGTAATTTCGGCGGCTCCTTGTTTTGTCTGATCGAGCAATGTGCCATAAGTGGAACCAGCCTCCATGCTGAAGGAATTGTCCACGAATATGCTGATTTTGTTTCCCTCAGGCCTGTGTTCGTTGTCTTTGAGAGGAATGATGGGACGGGCAAAAGCCATCACCAGGAAACTTATGGCCAGAATTCTGGTCAGAAGTACCAGCAAATGTTTCAGCTTTGCCTGTTTTTGGGTTTCATCGCTAAGTTGCTGCAAAAAATTGATATTGGAGAAATAAACCTTTTTAAATCTCCTGAAATGAAATAAGTGAATGATGATCGGTATGGCGATGGCAGATAATGCGAGTAGAAACCAAGGATAAATAAAACTCATATAAGGAGATTTGCATTTGTTGATTGAAGGGAGTGTGATAAAAGAAACCCCGCAAAAATAATCTTTATTGTTTAGAGTAATGGGTTTGTGTTGAAAGTTATATTTTTAAAATATCAAAATAAGGGTTAAATGTTTTTTGGGGTTTAGAGAGTATTTTTAGACATGGAATTTCTTTGAAAATACTTTTTAACTAAGGGTATATGCGCAGTATAGCTGTCTTAAAATCTAAGTGGTGCATGGTATAATTTTGTGCTTTGCTGCTCAATATGGAGTCATAATAATAATTATTTGTAACTTGCACCCACTTAACATTAATATAATTTAAATTTCTTTTAGTTATCTGTCTGTAATTTCAGTAAAGAGGGGTTTAAATTAAATATTTTCCAACTTTCATAATCAATAATCAAACTCATGCAATTTATTAAATTTACCTTTATTAATGCGTTCATTGCCATATTTTTGCTGGCAGGCACCGCATTAAGTCAGAATGTTATGGCCCCCAATCTCCAGGAGAGGTTGACGAACACCAAGTCAGGGGAGCTAATCCGAATTAACATCCGGTTGGATGAACAGTACAACTCCGCTATGCTTACCGAAAAAATAGCCGGAGTTGCAGACAAAGAGGCCAGAAGAGCCATTGTAAAGGATGAGCTCCAAAGCTTTTCCAAAGAAAGTCAAAAAGACTTAATCTCATTTCTTTCCCAACAGGAAAAAAACCTCCAGGTTTCAGATGTTATGCCTTTGTGGATTGTAAACCTGGTGAATTGTTATGCCACAGCCGGTGTCATTGAACAACTGGCACAAATGCCCGGTATTGCCCGCCTGGATTATGACAAAGTGCAACAGGTACTGGATCCTGAAATGCCAACTGCTCCTGCCGACAAACTGGGAGAAAAGCAAACCATAGCCTGGAATATCAGCCTGGTCAATGCTCCTGAGGTTTGGGAAGAAGAATTTACCGGAGAAGGAATTGTCGTGGCCGTTTTGGATACAGGAGTAAATGCTGATCATCAGGATTTGGCAGGCAGAATGTGGACACATATTGATTACCCCAACCATGGATATAATTTTGTTAATAACAATCATGATACGAATGATGTGCAAAGCCACGGTACACACTGTGCCGGAACGGTTGCCGGTAACGGTACTGCCGGAACGGTAACCGGAGTTGCCCCCGGAGCAACCATTATGGCGCTTAAGGTGCTGGGAGATTCGGGAAGCGGCACTGAAGCCGGTGTTTGGGCAGCCATTGAATTTGCCGTTGAACACGGCGCGCATGTCATGAGCCTTTCACTGGGCTGGCAGCACTCCTGGAACCCTGATCGTTCAGCATGGCGTACTGCCATGGAAAACGCCATGAATGCAGGGGTTATCGCTGCTGTTGCAGCAGGAAATGAAGGGGGATGGGGAGGTGCTCCACCACCGGCCAATATCAGGACTCCCGGTGATTGTCCAGCACCCTGGACACATCCCGACCAGGTTTCGACCGGAGGAAACTCTGCGGTCGTTACCGTTGGTTCCACAACCAATACTGACGCTATTTCAAGCTTTTCGAGCAAAGGGCCTGTAACCTGGCAAAACATTGCTCCTTTCAATGATTATGCCTACAACCCCGGCACCGGACTTATTATCCCCGATATAGTAGCCCCCGGCAGTGATATTCTTTCGTTGAGCAACACCAGCAATACCGGGTATACTACCAAAAGTGGTACTTCTATGGCAACCCCTGCAGTGGCAGGTTTGATGGCTTTGATGCTCAATAAAAATCCCAATCTTACCCCCGAAGAAATAAGCCAGGTTCTTGAAGAGTCTGCCATAGCGCTCTCTGATAGCAAAAGCAATACTTTTGGCAGTGGCCGTATTGATGCCCTTGCTGCTGTAACTGCTGCTCCTTTCAACGGTATCAGGTATATAAGTCATGAAATCAATGACAGTCAGGGAAACAATGACGGAAACCTCAATCCGGGTGAAAATGTTCAGTTGTCACTTACGCTTGAAAATCCGTCAGATGAATCTATTTCAGATGTAACAATGGTACTCAGCACTGTTTCTGAGTACATCACTATTACCCAGGGCGAAGCACAACTGGGTGATTTTGCCAGCGGAGAAACCCTCGTGTTTACTGATCTTTTCACCTTTGAAGCTTCCGACACCCTTCCTGGTGATTACCAGGTTGCTTTTACACTTGAAGCCTCTTCACCCCAGGATACCACACTTACCTGGAGAAGTAGTTTTCAGGTAGCAGCTTATGCTCAGCACCTGGAATTTCTGGAGCCTGTTGTTGATGACAGTGAGTCAGGAAACAATAACGGAATACTTGATCCCGGTGAAACAGCCACGCTCATTTTTGGTATAAAGAATACCGGCCTTTTTGATACTGAGGATATTACGATGACTATCCAGACCGAGAGTTCATGGATATCTCTTACGCATGATGATTTTATTGAATTTGCAGCACTGGCTCCTGATGAAGAGGCCTTTGTGGAGGTACAGGTAACGGCCATTTTTGAAACTCCGCTGGAAACCCTGGATGAGATTCTCCTTACAGCTGTTTCAGGTCTTTATGAATATGAAGCCATCCAGGAGATAATCATCGGTGAAGCACCTTTGTATTCTGAAGGCGATATCCCTTCTACTTACAATACTTCTCCCGATACTGGCAGTGTGGCCCTTGAGCCGGGAGTTATGTCTGTTTCTATTCCTGAAGGAGCTACCATCACAGCTGTGGATGTTGAATACCAGGTAACTTCTACCGGAGGAGCATGGTTAAGTGAGCAACGTTCCATCTTCAAATGTGTTTCGGAAGGAGGAGAGTCGGAAACAGCAATTACCAGCGGCCCTGGAAGCAACTCAGCCGGAACAGCAGACTACCTTCGTGAAGGCCTTACCATTGCCAATAATGTTGAAGGTGGTGGTGAAATTGAGTTTGAGCTGCATGTTTTCCGCACCTGGGGAGGTAGTGGTTCCAATACACAGTATGCTTATGTCCCCAACGAAACCTGGAAAATAATTGTACATTATGAGCTGGATCGATACGAAACCACTTTCAGAGTGACCAATCAGCTGGGTGAGTTTGTTGAAGATGCAGTAGTTACAGTTTTCAATATCAATACCCCTACCGATGAAGCAGGTGAGGCGGTAATGATGCTTCCCCCGGGTATGCACCATTACAATGTATCGGCAAACAGACACAGGACGCTAACCCAGGTTCCCTTTGAAATTGTTGATGAAGATCAAACCATTGAAGTGGAAATGGAAAGAGTTTTTTATGCCACTTTTGTATTGAAAGATATTTTTGGAGATCCGGTTAACAATGCTGATATCTTTATTGACGGAGTAGATGTAGTGGGTACCCAGGCGATTGATCTGGATAATGGTATTTATGATTATCGGATTGAAAAAGAAGGTTTTGCAGACTATGAAGGAAGTTTTGAAGTACTCAACGATGATATATTGCTGGATCTTAGCTTGACACCTGTTTACACAGCCACCTTTAGTATTTCTGATCAGTGGGGCGGGGAAGTAGAGAATGCCCAGATTCATCTGGATGATGAAACATTTCCTGAAGGGGATTACAACGTAGAGCATCTGTATATCGGTAATTACAGTTATACCATTACTGCATCATCTTTCTTTGATTATACAGGTAGTTTTGAGATTGTTGATGACCATGTGAATCTGAATGTTGTGCTGGATGCTGATGGGACTTCAGTGCAGGAAATCACCGTAGAAGACTTAATGGTTTATCCCAACCCTGCCGGCAAGCAGGTAAATGTAGAGTTTGTTGCTGTTCAGAATCAGACATATACCGTTAGCCTGATTAATCACATGGGGCAAACCCTCAAAGTTTTACCCGTTGAAAAATCTGCAGGGAAAGTTTCGATCGAACTGGACCTTGATGGGGTAAATAACGGAATGTATTTTATTCGCATCGATAATGGTATTGAATCAGTGAATCGTAAACTGATTGTACAGTAACCTTTCAATTTTTATAATTGTCTTATGGGGCAGTTTGCAAAAGCAGACTGCCCCATACTTTTATGAAAAAGTTTTATCCTTCCTATCTCACTGTTACCCGATCATGCCTGTGATGTGATTGTCTCTGAAATTCATTGTGCCATTCATGAGGTAAGGGTTATTGAAATGCCGGGTTCGCTGATAAGAACAATTAATTTTTCCTGCAAAAACCGGTAGCAGGTAAATTTACGCGAACAAAACCGGGTATTTATCTCTTGCAGATCATTACCGATAAATTTACCTTTGTAAAGAGGGTACAGCTTCAGAAATAATCATTGTTCATTCTTAAGCATGCTGTAAGTCAGCGACTAAAAAAATACCAACACATATAACAGGAGGTAGATTTTGTTATGATGAAGGAAGCTGCAAAACCCCGAAGGTTTAAAATCTTTGGGGTTTTGTAATTGTAAAACTGGCACTGATAACTGTACTGCTCAAGAAGGCAAATTGCAGAAAATAATATTCATATTAATCAAAACTCCCCTGACAGGATGGAAAAAAAGAGCTTAACAGGATTTTTATTGTTGTTTTTCAGTTTAACAGTATTGGCACAGGTACTCCCTTTTCCGGAGGACACAGTTGCTTACAATGATTTGTTTAATAACCGGCAATGGGTGCAATATGACTCTCAGGGGCATCTGCATATAACATATACCGGGCAATCGGGAACGGCGGCACACACGCGGGAAATTTACTATGTCACCGACAAAACAGGTGAGCTGGAAACTACACAAATAACCCAGAACAGTGTAGACAGTAATTTTTCTGTATTTACGCTGGATGATAATGATAACATCCATCTTGTGTATATAGAACGGGATGGCAACAATAATTTTCAGTTGTTGTACCGAAATACAGTGGAGGGAGACTTTTCTGATCCCGTAGCCATTACCTCCGGCTCCAATAAAGGACCGGCCCATATTGCCTGGAGCAGTGATAATGTTGTTCATTTTGTGTTCCACACATTTATCAGTGGAGAGCCTGATTATGCTTATTACAAGTCTTATGATTTGACCTCCGAAACACTGAGTGGGGAGGTACAGCTTGCCTTATCGGATGCAGGAAGTGAGCATGATGTAAGGGTCGTGACAGACAGCAGCAACCATGCTCATATCATACTGCGCACCGGCAGTGTATGGGGTGGGCAACTGAAATACTATAACAACAAGTCCGGTGTCATACAGGAGTATAATCTTCCGGTAGCTGAAAATGTTGATTATCCTGCGTTGTTAATAGATAATCAGGACGAGATTCATATCATTTACAGGCTGGCATCCACCAAACAGATCTGGCATTTTACCCGCTCGGCTGAAGGCGTCACTTCTGAACCTGTGGCAGTTACACCTGCGGGCATCGGAAGTCCCTCTTTTTATCGTACTGTAGGGCTGGATGATAATGGTAGAGTCTATATTGGTTATCAGAACAGCATCACCAGTGCCCCAACCGGATTTTTCCTGGTACATGGAAAAGAGGGGGCTTTTGCCGAACCTTTCCTGGTGTGGGATGACCCTCAGGATCTTTACCTGCTTCGAAATACCAGCAGTGTAACTGCCAGGGGTAATGGTGAAGTGGCATTTTTGTATGCCCCGTCAGCTGTACGAAATGATGAGGTGGTATGCGATATTTTTCTGAAGCAGGGGAATATTTTCGACGAATCTGAGGCGCTCATTGAGGTCGACCCGCTTTCTGTTGATTTTGGAACCGTTGAGGTGAATACATGGAATGAACAGATGGTTATCATCAGCAACCCCGGTTTGGCAACACTCAATTTCAGCCTTGCATTCAGTAATAATCACTTCTATTCTCCCACCGATGGTCCGGTAAGTGTTGAACCCCAAAGCAGCGTGGAGATTCCCGTTGTTTTCCAGGTTGAACAACCCGGAGAATACGCTGGTGAGCTTACCATTACAAGCAATGCTGACAACAATCCTGAAGTAGTGGTGTCGCTCCAGGGCAATGCTACAGAACTTTTTTCTCTAACCTTTATTGTTACAGACCCTGATCAGCAAACCGTTCCCGATGCAGTAATCACCCTTAACGAAGAAGAGTTTCCTGCCGGAAACTATCACTTTGAAAATCTGGAGGCAGGTCAGTATGCATATTCCATTGAAAAGGCCGGGTTTGAAACGGCTGAAGGCTCTGCTGTAATTGTTGATGACAATTTGGAGTTGACGGTTGTTTTACAGCCGGATGATACTTCTGTGCTCCTTCCTGAAACGACAGAACTGAAAGTTTTTCCCATTCCTGCTTCAAATTTGCTGTGGCTGACTTCAGAAATACCTATGGAAGAAGTGATAGTATTAGATATGAAAGGTTTGGTTATGTTGAAATATAGCGCTGATGGAAATAACTTGTCATTGCCCCTTCACGATTTGAAAGAAGGCTTTTATATCTTGCAGGTAAAAACCCTCAAGGGATTGTTACAGCACAAAATTCAGATCAGTCGGTAGGAGTTGCGATGTATGTTTTGCTGATGACGAGTTTAGCTGCCTGAATTTTATGGATATATGATTTTTTTGTGCCGTAACTCACGGTTTGGTTCGTATTTGAATCATGCCTCAACCCGAATGTAAAAGGAATCTGCTGGTTTTAAAAACTGATTTTACCCGGCATACCATGAACATGGTATTTTTTCACCCAAAGTTATACCTGCCAGCACGGATTTTTTCAGGAAAACTATCTTTCATTGCGCCTTGGTTATTGGAATGATTACTTTTGTCAGGATTATCTTTTTTGGCAACTCTTCCTGGTGTAAATGTGCAGGAATACTATATGCAACTGCATTCTGGAAACAAAACCTGCCAGGACAGATCCTGTTACCAACGTCATGCACATGAACTACAAATTCCTCCTTTCCTTTATCCTGATTATCTATTCGGCCATTTGTTTTATAGTGTACTTTATTCAGGACAAGCTGATATTTTTTCCCCGATCCATTGACAAGGAAATTGCGGAAAAGGTTGCGGGAAGCCAATCTTGCCCGGAGGAAGTATATATTGATACTCCTGAGGGGGTAAAACTCCACGGGTGGTTTTACCGTAAAGATGCAGACGCCCCTGTTTTGCTCTATTTTGGGGG
>JAABSE010000109.1 GCA_011390575.1 Sphingobacteriia bacterium | reverse complement strand
CCGCGGAAAATGGTTCATTGCCGTTTTCACCCCCTGGATTGGGGTCTGGGCCGTAGCCGTAACCTGCAAAATGCTGAAGGTGAGAAAAGATGTTTTGATGCTGTACACCTTTGTGGGGATAGCAGTGTATGCCATTGTCCTTGCCCTTTTGATAGCGCTGGGGATAACCGTGGCGGGCTAAGTAAAAAATCAATTTTTATTTGCAATAATAAAATAAACTTACTTATCTTTGCACACTCAAAAACAGGTGCCAAACATTAAGTTTTTGTAGGGCCCATAGCTCAGTTGGTTAGAGTAGCTGACTCATAATCAGTTGGTCCCTGGTTCGAGCCCAGGTGGGCCCACCAACAAAAAACCACTTTCGGAATTACGGAAGTGGTTTTTTTTGTGGACACAATTTGAGACACAAAAAGTAATTCAGGTCGCTCAGAGGCTAAAATGGAGTGTCGTCCTCAGCGTTGTTGAACAGTCAGAAAATGAACAGCATTCACAACCTGCTCCTTCAGGTCATTTTGGTGTGTGGGTATGACTTGAAGTCATTCTCTCACCATTCCCTAACTATAAATCAGAACCAATACATTATACAATTCCCTTTCTTATTATAAATCACAATTTAAAAAACCCGTATCTTTGTACTAAACACTATGGCTATGAACGAGTTTGCAGAAAAATACGTAAATCCTTTTACCGATTACGGATTTAAACGGCTCTTTGGTGAGGAACCCACTAAAGATTTATTGCTCGATTTTCTCAACGAACTTCTCAGAGAGGAACAAGGCGAAATCGTAGAGCTTTCTTATCTGAAAAATGAAGTCCTGGGCCATACCGGTCTTGACAGGAAGGCCGTTTTTGACCTTTATTGCACCAACGAAAAGGGAGAAAAGTTCATCGTAGAACTACAGAAAACCAAACAGAAATTCTTCAAAGACCGTACACTGTATTATTCCACCTTTCCCATAAGGGAGCAGGCTGTAAAGGGGGCCGAATGGAACTTTGAATTAAAGAAGGTTTATTTGGTAGCCATCCTGGATTTTGTTTTTGAAGAAGATGAAAATAAACCCGAAAAATACCGTTACAACGTAAAGCTGAGCGATATAGAAACCCACAAGGTGTTTTACAATAAGCTTACCTTTATTTATTTGGAGATGCCCAAATTCAATAAAACAATTGATGAACTGGAAAACCGTTTTGAGAAATGGATGTACGTAATTAAAAACCTACATAAACTTGACCGGGTGCCAGACAAACTACGTGAAAAGATTTTTCTGAAACTCTTTGAAAAAGCCGAAATCGCAAAATTTAACCATGAGGAATATATGCAATACGAAGAAAGCCTGAAGTACTACCGTGATTTAAAAAACTCGCTAGATACGGCGAGGGAAGAAGGAAGGGAAGAAGGAAGAGAAGAAGGACTAAAACAAGGCGAACAAAAGAAACAAATGGAAATTGCCATAGGAATGAAAAAAGACGGATTAACAGTAGATGCAATCATTAAATATACCGGATTAAGCAGGGAGGAAATTGAGAAGATTTAATCAGGCAAATACCAACACTCCACCCAGCCCAACTGGGCGAAACGGTTAGCTCAAACCAGCCTCCATATCGCTGGCAAAAAACAGTTGTATCATTTTCCGGAAGTCATCACTTTTTATTGGTTTGGCGAGATACTCATCCATGCCCAGGGCCATGTATTTTTCACGATCACCTTCAAATGCATTGGCACTCAGACAAATGACAGGAGGAAGGTCCGTAAATCTTTCCTTAAGAATTTGTGTGGCCTTAACTCCGTTCATTACCGGCATCTGGATATCCATCAGGATAAGGTCAAATTTACCGGATTCGTAGAGTTCAATGGCCTGTGCCCCGTTGTTGGCAATGGTAACGGTATGGCCCAATGCCTTCAGCATCAAACCAACCACTTTTTGGTTCACCACTTTGTCTTCGGCAAGCAGAATGTGCAGGCTTTGATGGGTCGTATATCTGTGGTGCAGGGGTTTTGTTACCTGCTGATTTTCTGCAACCTGAGCTGTAAAAGTAAACCAGAAAGTGCTCCCTTTATTGCTATCACTTTCAACGCCTATTTCACCCCCAAGCAGCCCAACTAATTCCCTGGAAATGGATAAGCCCAGTCCTGTCCCTTCATAATAACGGGTATCGTTATCATCAATCTGCGAAAACGGACAGAAGAGTTTTTCCTGTAAATGAGCAGGTATCCCAATACCGGTATCGACTATCTTAACTTCGATCATTACCTGTTGCGTCTCTGTTATCTGGCTTAACAGCCGTGCCTGAACCGAGACAGAACCCTTGTGGGTAAATTTTATCGCATTGGATACCAGATTGTTTATCACCTGCGACAAACGGCTTCTATCGGTTCTGATAAACCGTGGTATGTCAGGATCCAAATGTGTAATCACCTTTACTCCCGGTCTTGTAATATTTCGATACAACATTTCGGCACTCTGCAGAACGGATTGAAATTCAAAATCCATAGGATGGATTTCAATTTTTCCAGCTTCAATTTTTGAATAATCAAGCACCAGGTTGATAATTTCCTTCAAATTCTCCCCTGATGCCTTTATGGTATTCACATAATCCAACTGATCACCATTAAGCTGAGTAAGCTCCAGAATATCTATCATTCCCAATACACCTGTAAGGGGGGTGCGAATTTCATGGCTCATATTGGCAAGAAAGTTTTGCTTGAACCGGGCTGTATTCCGGGCAATTTCCAGTTCCTGCAAATTCTTTTCTGCCTGTTTGCGTTCTGTAATATCTTCCTTTACTGCCAGTAAATGGGTAATATGGCCCATTTTGTTTTTTATGGCAGAGATAGATACAAACTCCCAGTAAAGCTCACCATTTTTCTTTCTATTGTACATTTCATCGCGCCATTCCTTACCCGATAAAACCGTTTCCCATAAATCCCTGTATTCTTCTCTGGATTTCTTCCCCGAACTGAATATACGCGGGTTTTTGCCTTTCAGCTCTTCTAATTCATAACCCGTAAGGGTCAATACTTTGGCGTTGACATATTCAATATTGCCGTTAATATCGGTAATTAAGATGGAAACAGGGCTTTGTTCTACTGCACGAGATAGTTTGATGAGTTCGTCTTCCGCTTTTTTGCGTTCGGTGATATCGGAAAGTATACTCAGATTAAAATTTTCGCGAATACGCACAGCATGATACTGAGCGAACGCTTCAGTTCCGTCGGGTTGAGAAATATCAAATTCGCCAATTTCAAAACCTTTGCTGATATACTCCTGATAACGTGCCGCAGCATCCCGCGAAGAGGTGGTGCGCAAATCCCCTACATTCATTTGCAGCAATTTCCCAACTGGGTATTGGAACATTTTGGCTGCGGCCTGATTGACCTTGAGATAATTTCCGGCGTCATCAGCTACCAAGATAGGATTGATGGAATTTTCGAAGATCGCTTTCAACTGCTCTTCACTCTCCCGCAGTGCTTCTTCTGCCAGTTTACGATTTGTTATATCAGTTGCCATGACATGACGCGCCGGAATTTTCCCATAAACAATAGCGTATGAGACTATTCCCACGAATATTAGCTCACCATTCTTTTTCAGATGTCGCCACTCTCTGGCCGTATTATACTCTTTGCGGGTGAGTTCTATATCCTTTAGCATTGCGTTTATATCTTCCTTAGGCCTGATATCTTTTAATGTCATCGACAAAAACTCTTCCCTGGAGAATCCATAATGTACCACAGCAGCATGATTCACTTCCAGAAATTTAAGGGTATCAAGATCATATATCCACATGGGTTGTGGATTATTTTCGAACATATATTTGTATCTTAACTCGCTTTCCTTTATTTCATCTTCTTTTTCCTGCAATTCGGCCTGTGCCTGTTTCCAGTCTTTTTTTGTTTCAGCCTCTTCGAGAGCCCGTTGCACTGCAAAAGCAAGCCTGCCAATCCTGTCTTTCAGCACATAATCCGTGGCTCCCTGTTTGAGCAGCTCAACTGCCGTATCCTCCCCAATAGTGCCTGATACACAGATAAAAGGAACGTCCGGCTTGAGCATAGTGGCTTGTTTGAGAGCAGCAGGAGCATCAAAGCCCGGCAGGGAATAATCTGCCAGGATGACGTCGTAGTGGCAGGCTTTCAATGAAGAAATGAATTGTTTCTTGTTGGAGACGATGTCCATTTCTACCAGGAACCCTGAATCATGGAGCATCTCCCGGAAAAGTTCCGCATCTTTTAAATCATCCTCAAGACACAAAACATAAATCGTATGCATTTTTGTAGTTTTCATCGTTCACCTCCTTCGGGGGGCAGTTCATTCAAAATGGCCCATACACTGCCAATTTGCCGAACTGCATCTATAAATTGCTTAAAACCAACAGGCTTTACAACATATGCGTTCACACCCAGTTCATAGGTGCTGATCAGGTCCTGCTCTTCACGTGAAGTGGTGAGCATAACTACAGGTATCTTTTTTAATTCTGCAGTGCCGCGGATGTTGCGCAACACCTGGATACCATCCATGCGGGGCATTTTAATATCCAGCAAAATAACAGCAGGATTTCCGGGCTTGCGGTTGCTGTATTGCCCAGCACATAGCAGGTATTCCATCGCCTGAACCCCATCCCTTACTACAACCACCCGTTTGTCCAGGTTATTTTCAGCCATGGCTTCCATGGTTAATTCTACATCCATGCTGTTGTCTTCAACAAGCAAAATATTACGGGAACTTATCATATTAATGTTTCTTGATTGATGATTTGTGTTTGGGCAGCGAGAAAAAAAACGTTGCTCCCCGATATAAGTCCGCCTCAGCCCAGATGCGGCCCCCGTGTTTTGCGATAATAGCGCTCACGGTGGCCAGACCAATTCCTGTTCCTTCAAATTCTTCCTGGGGATGCAGGCGTTGGAACACCCCGAACAGCTTCTGTGCATATTGCATATCAAACCCAACCCCGTTATCACAAACTGAAAAAACAAACTCCTTTTTTTCTGCCGCAACATGTATCCTGATAATCGCTTGTTTGCGTGTACGTGTAAACTTCACAGCATTTTCCAAAAGATTCACCCAAACCTGAGTCAGCATAGACTCATCTCCATATACAAGAGGCAAACCGGCCACCTCCCATTGAATGTCTCGTTGACTGTTTTCCTTTTTTAAGGAAGCGATTATTTCTTCTAAAATGCCATTCATATCCAGGTTGGCATGCCTCATTTCCTGCCGTCCGGTTCTGGAAAACTCCAGCAGGTCATCGATGAGCCGGCCCATTTGCTGAGAGGATTCGGCAATGCATTCAAGATAATGTTTCGCTTTATCGGGCAATGATTCAAAAAAACGATTCAACAGCAAATCTACATAGCCATTGATATGGCGCAAGGGAGCCCGCAAGTCGTGCGATACCGAATATGAAAAGGCCTCCAGCTCCTTGTTGGCAGCTGCCCGGATATCCTTTTCTTCAGTCTGAAATATGATTTCCTTTTTGGCAAGGGTTAATTCGGAAGCACGTTTCGCTTTTTCTTTCTCCTGGAAATACAGTTCTTTGTTGGCCAGGACTAGTTCTGCAGCACGCTTTTCTTTTTCCTTGTTCTGGAATAAAAGTTCTTTGTTGGCGATCACCAGTTCAGCGGCACGCTTTTCTTTTTCCTCGTTCTGGTATGAAAGTTCTTTGTTGGCAATTACAAGTTCGGCTAATCGGTTCTCTCTTTCCTCCTCGCGGGCAAATAACTCTTCATTGGCAAAAAGCAAACCCTCACTCACCTTATGTCGATCTGTAAGGCCCTGTTTATACAATATTTCAAGCGACAAGTATTGCTGCTGTAATGCCTGCAACTCAGTGATGAGTTCTTCTTTTGTTTTGCCTTGACAATCCATAATCTTTTATTTAAAATACACTGACATTGCACTGGTGGATCATAGCTCTAAAGGTAGTAACCTTAACTATTAACGCTTTGTAAGGTAGGCATTTATATTTGGTTAATACTACGTGAAGCACCAGTATTCTAAATATTATTAGCACCGCTTAGCGGAAGCGAGGGACAAGGCCAGACCTGTCCCGGAATACATTTAATTCGCCCAAAAGGTGAAAAAGTTGATACAAACATGCTGTTAGTGATGTATCCAGAGACACAACTCTAAGAGCAACCGGGCTAGGGGATTATATTGAGACACGTCGTTATGCGCATATCAAAATCGGTGAAACACCTTACCCAATTCACATTTTAATTGCAAAACCCGTATCTTTGCCCTAAATACAATGATAATGAGGGAGTCAGGGGTTGCAATAATTAAATAATCCTTTACTCTATTGACGGCCTGATTGATGATAAAAAAAACAAATACAACAACACCACCACAAGTGAATTTTCAAAACCTATTTCCTCAAGTTTCAATTTTAGTTCTTAAAAAATGAACTCATTCCGGATTCCCAGAAAAACAAAAAAAGCATTCAACAAAACGATGTGGCTTTATCCTCCTGACGAAAAAGGCAACTCTTTGATGGCCTGTCCCACAAAATCTCAGGAAGATTATATCGCAGTTAAAAAAGGTATTGTCAGAAAGTTTCCAAATTCTACACAAGCTGAAAGGAAAAAGTTTATAGCTGAACTTGATAAAGAAATATTTGTCGATGACCCTGTTTTAAAAACATACATTGACGATATTATTCGGGAGGACTTACGCATTTCATCGTATAACACTCTTATTGAAGCTAAAAATAATCCAAAAGCAGTGAAAGCGTATTTTAACTTCATAAACGCTTACCACTTATTTACTAAAGGACAGGATTCGTACGGTAATATATGCTGCATGGCTATTGACAGCGCTAAGAAACTTCTAAAGCCTGAAAAAAAGAAATAGAATGGATCTTTTCGTCTTTCTCAAAATTCAGCTTTACACTCCCGGCAATGATAAACGTTATTGATATTGTTAAAAGGAACTGCAGCGAAAAGAGATAAGAGAATAAAAAAGAGTTTTTTTATTTTGTTTTTCCCAAGGCTGATTTCAATATTTGCTGAACCGCATGCCGGACAAATCACTTCCTCCTTTTTATCTGATGACAGTATTAATGAAGCTTTTTCCAAATCTTTCTCCAGGATCATTACTTGCACTCCACTTGAAAAAATCCGGTTGTAGTGGGGCATAAGTGTAGAAAAGTTTTCATTGGTGAGGAAACTGTCAACACCTTCATTTTCGAGCCTTCCCTTTATCAGGTTTGCTTCAAAGGAAGTTTCGCATGTCATTAAACGAATAACCTTCATCTGTTTAAAATTACAACTATTTTATTATCAGAACGCTGATTACACAGATTACACAGATAATCGCTGATAGAGAAAATCCGTGTAAATCCCTTTGATCCGTGTTATCCGTGTTCATGTGTCTTCATTTTAGATTGAATGGCAGTTTGTTTTTCAGATAATCATCCTCATGTATGATTTAAACTTAGTCATCGATGTTTCCTCTGTCAACCTTTTTTGTAATGGGCTGTATTATTGGCGGTTAACATCTTCACCAACCTGAGGAATCAAAATAACTCCTCTGTTTTGCAATCAACAAATATAATTCTATTTTTGTCTTTTGCAGTGAGATGCAATTTAGCGTCAATAAGTTTTACCCTATCGCTAACTTAACATAATGCCGTGAACCGAGCCATAACAATACCTTTTTTTCTGCTGCTGTTTTTCGCCTGCACCAAAGATTCGGAAACATATAAATTGGAAGTTACTGTAGATCCTTCGTTCGATAAAGCAGATATTTCATGGACCAATCCCTTTGATAATGCCCCCTCGGTGCGGTATCAAATCTTTCTCAATGATGAAAAGATTACAGAACTGGAGAATGAAATCTCCTATACCTTGCTTGACTTGCCCAATGACCAGGCCTTTACGGGTTATATTACTGCAGAAAGTTTAAATAATGGCAGATCAGCACGTGGGGATTTTTCTTTTAAAACCCTCAAAAGAGAACCTTTGGGTGAATTTGACATAAGCATTGTCAGGCTTACAGGCGATGAGATAGAATTTACCTGGCAGAGTCCGGTGGTGCCGGAAGGTGGGATAGTATACGATATTTATTTGAATGACTCATTGTTTTACAAGGAAGTAAATATCCGCAACAAATCGATCGGTGAACTCAATGCTGAAACCCCATATACATTGGCTATTGTTGCCAAAAGCAGGCAAGGCCGCCAATCAGAAGCCAGTCTGAATTTTAAAAGCCTGAAACAAGGGGCCGAAATATCGCGCAATTTCGACACTTTTGGTGCTCTTACAAGAGAATATTGCATTTACCAGCCATCGGGTCAGCAAGACCAGAAGCTGCCATTGGTAATATTTCTGCATGGATTCGGGGGAATAGTCTGGCCCGAAATGATTGAGGACAACCTTGTCAGGCTGGCCGAACAGGAAAATTTTCTGCTACTGATGCCACAGGCTCATGCAAATCCAGGTTCGCAGCCCGGTTGGGATGCCCACAATTTCCTCCCCTGGGATGATGTTGCCTTTATAGATAGTTTAATCGTACGGATGATCGAGTCATACAACGCAGATGATCAGCAGGTGTATGTTTCCGGGTTTTCAAACGGTGGATTTATGACCTTTTATCTTTCGCAGCAACTTGAACACCGCATTGCTGCCATAGCGCCTATTGCCGGGTTACTGGACCATACAATATATCCCAGTTACTCACTTGAAAAACCCATGCCCTTATGCTATTTCCATGGCACGGCCGATTCAACCGTAACGGTTAATGGGGGGCCCCATCATGTCTCCTTCGATGAAATCCTGGAGTTTTTCATTCCTCATAACGAGGTAAACCCTAATCCGATTGTTACAGAATTGCCTGATATCAACATATACGATGGTTCTACTGTTACCTTGTTTCATTACCAAACAACAACAAGTAGCGGCGATATCAGGTATTACCGCATAAACAATGGCAATCATTCCATACCTGGCAAGCACAGCTGGGCCAACAAAGATATAAGTGCCTGGGAAGAGATGTGGAAGTTTTTTAAAATCAGAAAACTTAGTGACAAATAATCCTGCCACTTGATAATTACAGTTTGTGTACAATTATCAGCCGCGGTATAACCGCATCAGATAATTCAACTTTAGTGTAACCCCATTGATTTAGCTGGCTTTAATATTCAGGGAAGAAACAGGCTGTAAATGGAAGCTGACCTTGTTCTAATCAAAAAGAAAAGTTACCATACATGGCTCCACTGTACATCAAAGTTTTGGGTGAACCACTCAATTATTTACCACAGAAAACTCATATATGAATTTGGCATTTGGGGAAGATAATCCCGGATAAATATGTTTTTTATTATGATTCCAGTTTCCGGATAATCTTACAGGGATTCCCGGCAACAACCACATCAGGAGGTACATCCCTGGTAACCACACTGCCTGCCCCAATAACTGCTCTGTGGCCTATGGTAACACCCGGACAGATAATTGCACCTCCTCCAATCCAAACATCCTCTCCGATAATGACAGGTTTTGCATATTCAAGACCTGCGGCTCTTTCTTTAAAATTCAAAGGGTGTGTAGCTGCGTAAATCTGCACTCCCGGCCCTATCAAAGTTCTGCTGCCGATTGTTACTGTCATCACATCCAGCACCACACAATTGAAATTGAAAAAGACATCGTCGCCAACAAAGATATTGTAGCCATAATCACAATAGAATGGGGGCTGGATACATACATTTTTTCCTGCGTGGGGTATCAGTTTGCTGACAATCGGGATTCTTTGTTCCGGGGTCAGGGATAAATCATTCAGTTTATTTAACAACAACCTGGCCTTTTGCCGTTCACCGGAAAGCTCCGGATCGAGGGCATTATATAAGGCACCCACGAGCATTTTTTCTTTTTCTGTTTTCATTACCATTTCGCTTTAACTTTCCCTTAAAAGTATTATTTATAATTGAATAACAGACCTCGATCATGATTCATTTACACTACATCAATAAAATCCCCGTAAAGCCAGACAGCTGCCTGAGCTTTACGGGGATAAATTTCAAACACCCATAGTTATGGGTATAATCAGCAAAAGATGGATGGCGGTCCCTGTGAGTGGAGTCCACAACAGGGAAGCAGTCATCCTTACTTTTTCACATCAAAACG
>JAABSE010000108.1 GCA_011390575.1 Sphingobacteriia bacterium | reverse complement strand
ATTCGTCAACAAAAAAATCCCGCGAGATGGCAACTCGTCACAAACTTCAACTCGAAACACGGAACCTCGAATACAGCAGGTTCATCAAAGATCAGGTACTTACGGAAGTACAGCTGAACGAGATACTGGATTTCTTCGAAGATCAGCACAGGCTTTCCCGCACTTGTCTCATAGGTACGGGCATTGTCTGTGGATTACAGGTTCGCAGAAATCCGCAACAGGTCTTACTGAGCGATGGAGCCGCCGTTACCACTGACGGGGACCTGCTGAAAATGGAGGATACTGAATTCAGCCATTTTGCCCGCTATGAAGTTCCCGAAGGGGCCAGATACCAGCCTTTTATTTATCATGAAGGGGAAGAAGAAAAAACAGTGGAATTGTACCAGCTGCTCACCGAAGAACAAGCTGAAGAGATTACCGCATCAGAGGTTCACTCCATAAGTGAGCTGGACAATGTCATAACCAACTGGTATGCCCTGCTCTACCTTGAATATTATTTGAAAGAGCCCGAAAACTGCACCCCTGTAAACTGCGACAGCCAGGGCAGGCGCCAGGTAGCTCAACCCCGTGTGCTGATTCTTTCCCAGAGCGATATGGAAAGAATCGTTCAACCCGATGGAGAACACAAAACAGGTGACGACATATACCTGAAATACCATGATGCATACGAAAGCTATTTTACATTCCCTGTTCTGAAAGCCAGAAGGGTAATACTGAACAGCAACAACACCATAGACAGCAATACCCTGGCAGGAGCATTTTTTACCGCCGCCAGGCAAGGAGGCAGCCCATTGGCCAATGCCATCAAGGATTTATACAGAGCATTCCGGTTTGTCCTGGATCCCGGCAACAACATTAATATTGATCAGCTTACCGATCTTTTTGAAGAAACCCTCAACAATACCCACGATGCACTCAAAGCACAGTACACCTACGATTATTACAAAGATGCACTGACAGCTTACAATGAATTACGAGATGTGGTTTTCAATCTTTATATGGAATGCTGTCCCAACATCCACGCTTTCCCCAAACACATCATGCTCGGGGAACCCATTACCGCCAACGGAACAACCTCCGGCGCTTTCCGGCATCGGTTTTACCCGTCACCTGCAGTTTCGGGCACCAGCAACCACACCGACAAGGCTTCTTCCATGTTGCTGAGACTTCAACACATCATCCGGAACTTCAACCCCAAAATCACAGATACCATCCGTATCACCCCTTCCTTTGACAATGACAAAACACTGGAAGAAAGAGCCATACCTTTTTATTATGCCAATATTAATACGCTGAGCAAAAGCTGGAACCACAAACGAACCCTTTCCGGGCGCGAAAAACTCAACCTTTCCTTTCATGCTTCAGACTATTCCCCTCCCGTGCCTGACGAGACCCTTAATCCCCTGGAATACGATATCGATCCCTACAATTTTTTCAGGATTGAAGGACACATTGGCAAAGAGTACAATACCGTGCTGAGAGAACTGGATACAAAAAGAAAAACCGGTGGAGTGCCCATTGATGTTGTTGCACTCCGCCTGGGAGATCCAAAACTATCAGATTTGAACACCGATGATTTCAAGTGTCATTTCGAAGACCTTTTCACCATGCTCAGGGCTTTCCAGACAGAAATCAGCTGTCTGCTGGGTGATGGCAGCAAGTTTTTCTCGGGCTTCACCCCCAAACCGGCTTATTTTCATGTCAACATACATCGCTTCATCCCTGCTCCGGGTCAGCCTCCATGGATAATCAACCCCGATATCCTCAACAACCTGCATCACAATTTTAACCTTTCTCATCTCACCCATGCTACAGGAGGTGTATATTCAGGAAAGGCCTCGGACAAAGATGCAATCAGGAACAGAATAAAAACAAACCCGAAAACTACATCCCCCGGGGAAAAGGACAAGTTTGTTTTGCAGGAGTTAAACCTCAACCTTAACGACAATATTCGTGAGATCATTGCCAACACTCAGCCCACTGACATCACTCACGATATCTGCGATCGGTTCTTAAAACCGGTTTTTCAAATTGACCGCATTATCAAAGAAACCCTTGACCTGCACCCCGATGCCTTTGGAAATTATTACCTGATGGCCCTGGAAGAGCCGGTTTCGACAGTAGAACAATTTATGGAAAGGGCACGAAATTTTGTGGCCCAGGATCCGGATTATATGGAACTGGATGAATCCATGAAAAATGTAGTATTTGAATACCCTGCCCAAATCATTGGGCACCTCAATATCATCCAGAAATTTGTCCCCGGATCAGTAGCAGAGATCACTCCCGATCTGATCAGCAATTACCGCAATTTCTCCAAAAGTTTCTGCCGCAGGCTCAAAGTTATGCGCACCCGGCTGGAGAAATACCTCAGAGCGGGCGATTATCAGACGCAGGGCTTCGAGTCGGTTTATCTGGGAATGGTAGACCGGATGGAGCGCATTTGCTGCAGCAACGAGAAACTCGAGGTAATCATGCGCGAGATAGAAAGAAGAAAATCAGAAATTCTGAAAACCCTTTCTTTTGCCAGTTACGCGGAAAGGCATCCCGGCCTGGAACACAAAGCCGGAACCCACCGTGGGGGAACCTTTGTGATTGTTTATACACACAGGCAGAACAACGAAAGCAACCAGCAGAACCTCTTTGGCAGAGGCATCAGAGAACTGGAAAGGAATTATGAAATGACAGATAAAAACCTCAGAAACAAAAATCTGCAAAACTACAGAGATATTGAAACCTTTGCCTTGTACATCATCAACAATGATGATACCATTGACCGCGAGGAAGAACTTGCCACTTTCTTCACTTTTAACCAGATACAACCCGGCAGTGCCTATGCAGAGCATATTGTCAAAACCCTCAACACCCGTATCATCGACATCAGCAGAATCCTCTGCAAAGATATAACCCAGCCGCCTTCGGAAGTGGTGGTAGCCGATTTCAGTCTGCCCTATCTGTGTTGCTCTGATGCACCTCCGGTTGCTTTTATTGTAGAGCAGGAGCATGAACCGGACCCTGATCCCGGACCAGACCCCGATCCCGAGCCGGACCCTGACCCGGATCCAGTGGATCTAAGCATCAACCCTACACAATTTTGCAACCATGATGACAATAATTATCCGTTTACCGTAACGCCCAATGATGGGATAGTGAAAACGCAAAACCCGGAATTGATGAATACCCTTTCCCGGGATGATAATGGAACGTATTACTTCACCCCCTACCAGACAGGAACTTCACATCTTGGAAATCCCATTAAGTTTACAGTAAACGATCAGACAGTACAACTGACAGTCAAAGTATTCCTGCAACCGATAGCCAAAATCATCTCCCACGAAATTGATATTGCCGATGGATTGGTTTACCTTAATCTGGAAGCAGAATCCAACCCGGGATTTGACGACAGCATTACCTACAAATGGATTTTTGGCCCTGGCATAACCGGCGAGGGGCGGGTATTACAGATTTCTTTTAAAGAAGCTATGTTCCAGGATGAAATCCCCGTTACCCTGCATGTTTCTCATGAAATTTGCCAGGCTGAGGATTCCATTGCGATTCCCATACCCCAGGAAGAACCTGTAAATTCCTGTAAAGTGATTATTCAGAAATTTTTCAAGGCAAAACAAACGTTTCTGAACCAGGACTCCACTGCCGAAAGTGTTTCTTCCCTGAATGACCCGCAAATTCCGGAGATTTACACCCAGCTAAAATCATTGTATCAGGGAGCTTTGGACTGGTCAAACAACCCCAAACCTCAACTCTTACTTAGCATTATTCAGTCTGCCGATCAGTTGCTCAGACAAATTTATCAATATGTCCCCGAAACAGAGAGCAACCTGGCATTCAGAATCCTGGAAGAGTTCATCAGGTTGCTTTGGATGCTTATGCTCAATATGGTAAGGTGTAACCCCGACATCCCCGACAATATCAGAAGCATTATCACCGGAAGCATTACGTTCTTCAGCCGGCTGCGGCCAAGATTGATCAAGAAATTCCCGCAGTTGAATAAAAACAAGGACTTCGAAAATGCAGTACTGGACTTTGTGGAAAATATGGCAACTCAGGATCCTGCATTCAAAAAAGCACTTGGCACACTTTATAAAACCATTCAATTATTCAAATAAATCATGACCAATCATATCATTCACAGGATAAATCTGGAGGTAGAGGTACCCGATCGTGAGGCTGCACAAGCCATTCACACCCGGGTGCCTGCCATCCTGAAGAATGATATTCTGCCGGCACTGGAAAAACTGCTTGACAGAGTGGACACACAAGGACAAAACTACCGGTGGGAAAACATCAACCTGGATTTGAAAACCATCTCCCCAAAAACACTGGAATCCGGTATTTCGGAGATGGTGGCAGAAAAACTGCAGGAAAAACTCCGGAGCCAGCTTTCTTCAGTCTCCGAAACAGAAAAAGACAAGGAAGAAGCACCCTTATTAATTTCTGAAGAAGAAAAAAACATCGAAAGGTTTTTGTATTTCCTGCAAACAGGCCGGTTGCCCTGGTGGTCGTCTCATTCCCGGGCAACGCTAAAACCGGAACAATGGCTAAAAATTCCATCACGAAAAAGGATCGGTTTCCGAAAACAGCTTGTTAACCTGATGACAGAAAACCCGATGGCACTTCAGCGATTATCACAACAGTTTTCTCAGGCTGATGTTGTCAGGTTCGTGATGACATTATTAACCGGGAAGCAGCCTGAAGAAGTAGAAATCCGAAATATTACGCAAAGGATAAAGCGCAGAGCAGTTAGTTTGCCAGATGAAATGACCAGGCTGATGGGTAATTATCAACAAAATGAAAAAGCCAAAAGATCGTTACAAGCGGAAGAGAAAAGAGACACAAAAAAAACTCCCTTAAAAGACCACAACTTAGAAGGCATTGCGGTACAAAATGCAGGAATCGTGTTGTTGCATCCTTTCCTGTCCAGCTTCTTTTCAGCGTTGGGTTTGTTACAAAACAATCAGTTTACTGGTAAGCAGGCTCAACACACGGCCATTCATCTGCTCCACTATCTGTCTGCAGGACAAACCCAGCCCATGGAATATGAACTAACGCTGGAAAAATACCTGTGTGGCTGCAAACCGGAAGAGGTAGTTCCCCGCTTTGTGCCCATCAGCAAAATCATGAAGCAAGAAAGCGACAAACTCCTGCGTGCAGCCATTAAACACTGGAAAGCACTGAAAAGAACATCACCCGCAGGATTACGGGAGGGATTCCTTCAAAGGGAAGGGAAGCTGATAACAAGCTCATTCCAGGATCAGTTACTGATAGAAAGCAAATCTGTGGATGTTTTATTGGGATATCTTCCCTGGGGTCTGGGTGTTATCAAACTTCCCTGGTTAAGCAAACCCTTTACTGTAGAGTGGAACCATTAAAACCTTCTGTTATGAAAGAGCCGGCCAAACCCCAGAATACCCATCAGGCGGAAAGAAAGACTCCTTTCTTCGCACGGGAAGCAGACAGCCTAAAGGAAAGTGCATCACCGGAAGCCCCTTTTTTCAATGCACCGGTTATACAACCCAAACTGAAAACAGGGCAACCCGGGGATCGGTATGAACAACAGGCTGATCGCATGGCCGAACGTGTCATCCGTCATGATGCCGCTCATGGTAATTTTGATTCAGGAGAGGAAACAGTTCAATTGCAGGAAGAGGAAGAGGAACCCTTGCAAATGATGGAAGAAGAAGAGGAGGTTCAGATGCAGGAAGAAGAGGAAGAAGAACCTCTGCAAATGATGGATGAAGAAGAGGAGCTTCAGATGCAAGCTGAAGAAGAGGAAGAGTTGATCCAGCCCAAAGAAAACAATTCGGTACAAAAACAGGAAGAGGAAGAGGAAATGCTGCAAATGCAGGAAGAGGAGGAAGAACCCTTGCAGATGCAGGATGAAGAAGAGGAAGAACTGCAAATGCAACAAGACCGCCGAGGTGCTGTTGTTGACGAAGAGCTTAGCGGACAGATAAAGAATGCTGCAGGAAAAGGCGAACCTATGCCGGAATCTACCCATGAGCGTATGTCTGATGCATTTGGTGTGGATTTCAGTAATGTAAAAATTCACCATGATGATGCCGCTGTTCAGATGAGTCGCCAGCTGGGAGCACAGGCCTTTACTCATGGCAATGACATTTATTTTAATGCGGGCAAATACAACCCCGAAAGCCACCAGGGAAAACGACTACTGGCCCACGAACTCACCCATGTGGTGCAGCAAAACAGCGATCATAAAACTCCCGGGGTACAAGGCTTTTTCAAGAAATTAAAAAGAGGATTGAAAAAGGTAGGAAGAGCCATTGGCCGGGGAGCCAGAAACGTAGCAGGGAAAGTAGCAAGGGGTGCACGCAAAGTTTTTGGCGCTACAAAAAGAGGGCTGAAAACCTTTGGACAAAGGATTAAAAGGACAGGAAACAAAGTCTGGGGCAAAATAAGAATGGGCGGAAAAAAAGTCTGGGGATGGATGAAAAAGACAGGTTCAAAAATATGGGGTGGACTGAAAAAAGCTGGCAAATGGGTTTGGAATGGCATCAAATGGGTTGGGGGTAAGTTATGGGAAAAACTCAAAGGCATTGCCTTGCGGGCCAAACGCTGGATTACATCGCTTCCTGCCCGACTCAAAAGATTGGTAGTACACTTGTGGAAAGGGGTAAAAAGCCTCAAACCCTGGTCCATTGAATGGTGGAAATCACTGGGCAAGGCAGAGACGTGGAAAAATTTTGGTTTATGGCTGGGCGAACTGGTCATTTACGGACTGGAAGTAATGGGCGCCGGGGAAATCCTTGAAACACTTACCGATTTCATCAAATTCAATACACGCCCCATGACTTCCACAGAAGAGACGGAAGCCAAAAGAGTTTTTGGCAACAAAATCAACTATTCGCTGGTGCGTATAGATGAATACTCCCTCATTGCGTGGATAGGCAAGAAAAAAGAGAAAGCAGACCACATGGCGGTAACAACTTTCCACACCATCAATTTCTCCCGCAAAATTGAAGCACAAAAAGGTACGGGAGACATGGCGTGGCTGATTCATGAACTGGTGCATGTATGGCAATATGAGAAAATGGGCGCTATGTATATGGCAAGAGCTGTGCATGCACAAAACAACGCCGGATACAACTACAAGGGCATTAACAAATTGCGGGAGAAAAAAAGCCAGGGACTGGACGGCTTTAACCTTGAGCAACAGGGAGATATCATTTCTGACTACTACAGGATTCTTCACATGAAAGATGGGTTGAAGCCCAAATGGGAAAAACCGGAGAATGTAGTTATCAGTGTTTACAAATCGTATGTAGATAAAATCTAACTTACTACCTGTCAACCTAAAACGAAATACATGTTTGAAAAAGAACTGCTATGGCTTGATAAATTCGTTCAGTGGCGAATTATGAATCACTTCGATTCCGAAAAAACGATGGATTCCGAAAAAAAGAAAACGCCTCCTCCCCTGCCGCAACCTGCACCCAACGCGCCTTACCCTGAACTCATTGAAAAATACAATTTTTCGCCCGAAGAACAGCTGGTGCTTATCCTGGCTATTTGCCCTCATATTCAACCCAACTTCCTGGATGACACCATCAGGAAACATCTTCCCGACATAGGAGAGTTTCCCCAGATGGGAGGCATCCGGGGAAAAAATTTCAGAGGATTTTTGCCCACAGGAGAAACGGTGCTGTATCTTGTAGGGGGAAGTAATGCAAATAAAAAAGCGCAAGCCCGCCGTTTTTTTCATGAGGAACATTCATTCGCCCGGCATCGGATATTGTGGCTCGAAGAGGTATCGCACGGAGAGCCACGCATGAGCGGGCGGGTAATCGTCAATCCGGACATTGTGGATTTGCTGGTGGAAGGAAAAACCATCCGGCCCCGCTTCAGTATGGATTTCCCTGCTGAATATATCACTACCGAACTGGAAGATACAGACCTGATACTAGACAAAAACACCCGACTGCAACTGACCGAACTGCAAAACTGGGTTAAACACCGGGAAGCCCTGATGAACGACTGGAACCTCAAACGATGGGTAAAACCGGGCTACCGGGCACTGTTTCACGGCCCTCCCGGAACAGGAAAAACCCTGGCGGCCATGATGCTGGGAAAAACCACCCAACGTGATGTCTTCCGGATTGACTTATCCATGGTAGTTTCCAAATACATTGGAGAAACAGAGAAAAACCTCTCCCAGCTTTTTGAACGGGCCCAAAGCAAAGACTGGATTCTCTTTTTTGATGAAGCGGATGCCCTTTTTGGCAAACGCACCAGTGTGCGTGATGCTCATGACAAATATGCCAACCAGGAAGTATCCTATTTACTGCAGAAAATTGAAAGCCATGATGGGCTGGTAATTCTGGCTTCCAATTTTAAATCCAATATCGACGAGGCCTTTATCCGGAGATTCCAGGCGGTGATTTACTTCCCTCCTCCTACTCCATCGGAGCGATTCACCCTATGGAAAAAAACTCTTCCTGTAAAGAAGGGGTTTAAAATTCCTTCAGATGAAGAGCTTCAGGCTATCGCCCGAAAACATGAAATAACCGGTGCCGGTATTGTTAATGTTGTGCAATACTGTGCATTGGACAGTGTTGCCGCAGGTAGCAAAGAAATTACCGCACGACAGATAATGGCAGGGATTGCCCGCGAATATCAGAAAGAGGGAAAGGTTTTCTGAGTTGAGCATCAAGTGTCACCATCATATTGATAAACAGGCTGATGATACATAAAATAAAAACATACGAACACAGATAACACGGATTAAACGGATTTACACGGATTTTTTCTATCAGCGATTATCCGCATTCTTATAACAACATCGATAAAATGACAACAACTAGATTCCACGCGTTTTTCGCACGGATTACCTCTGTAGAGTACATCCCAAGGTATACCAGGCTGGCAGGCGATCTGCAATGCTACAAACCGCAGCTTGAAAAAAGGATAGCAGACACAAACAGCGAAAAAGCTCAATGGGCAATCCAGGCAAGAGCATTGATAGAAAAATCAGAGCTACACCTGAAAAAGATGAAAATAGATGAGGGATGGAAAACTTTTCATACGGCTCAAAGACTCGCAATCAATGCCATGAAGGATGAGGAACGATTGGCAAGGGCTTCTGAGCTCCGCATTGAGAGCAGTAAACTCAACGAATGGCGACATAACACTATCTTGCAGTTACTGGGCAGTGAAGAAGAACAAAAAATTCCTTCATCTGAGCTCCTTATCCGCGCAACAGAACTAAAGGACGAGCATTACAATAATCAGTATTACAAAAATGCCCTGTCAAGAAATATGTTCCAGTTGCTGTTTTTTCTGTTGTTTACCTTTATCATCGCCATTATTATTTATTTTGCCATCATGCACCAACAGATGGGCGAACGCTATAGCGAAAAAATGACAATGTCGGGTCAGATCACAGGGGTTTTGCTTTTCGGATTTCTTGGTGCCATAACAAGTGCCATCCTGTTTACCCGCTACTCCACAAAATTTTCAAAAATCGCAGAAATCTCCAGCAACTCTATCATAACATTGAGCAAAGTATTCGTAGGTGCTTCGTTTTCCATATTTATTTTTTTATTGCTCAAATCATCCGTAGCCGAAAACATACAGCTTTTCAACTTTTCGATCAATGATCCCCTGGATTATTTCGCCATTGCTTTCGTATCAGGCTTTTCTGAAAGACTGGCGCAAAAGGCGATCGAGGCAATTGTGGGCAAGGAGCATTGAATAATGGAACATGCTTCATCCCAAAAAAGACAGATTTCTCCCTTCGGTACCAATGAAAGACTATTCATTTTACTGGAAATATGCTATTTAATCATTACATTTTGAGGATGCTTTTTTAGAACAAAGACTTCCCTGGTGCGCCGGCAACATAATTAGTTCTTTGAATAATAATTGTTTTCCGGCGCCGATTCTCTGCGTGATACCATTCTACTACCATAATTCCGCCCTTAACAGGGCTTTAAGTTCTTATTAACAGCATGTTTAAATCATTGAGAATTTCATCCTATACGTTTTCAAAGCCCAAGGAAGTGCTCACTTAAACTTTGTACAATGTGTACCCCGGCCTTGGATTTTTTCCGGTAACAAGTCGAAGCGAAACGGAGCTTTTGGGGAACCGACCCTTTAGGCGAGCTCAATGTGACCTATAAAATCAAATAAAGACACATTAACTTTGCAGTTTCGCAAAAGCAGAAATCATAAATAAAATGCTCATTAATTAAGTTTTGCGGAACATTCAAACTTCCAGCGAAGTGAGCTTCAGACTTGTCGGAACCGAAGCCCGAAGGGCGAGCTCAATGTGACCTTTTTATTAAAA
>JAABSE010000107.1 GCA_011390575.1 Sphingobacteriia bacterium | reverse complement strand
TGCAGCACTCCCTGTTCAAACATCTGCCTTACCACCTCCAGCCCCTGCAGGGTTTCCTGCTGCGTTTGGGTGGGAAAACCATACATGAGGTAGGCATGCACCATAATTCCGTGCTGTGAAAGATTGCGGGCTGTTTCAAAAGCCTGCTCCACAGTTACTCCTTTGTTAATAAGCTTTAGCAGGCGGTTGGAAGCCACCTCCACCCCACCCGATACAGCAATGCAGCCTGCACGGGCCATCAAATAACACAGCTCAGCAGTAAAAGCTTTTTCAAAACGAATATTTGTCCACCAGCTCACCACCATCTTACGCCGGATGATTTCTTCCGAAAGCTGTCGCAGCAATGCCGGCGGGGCAGCCTCATCAGTAAAATGAAACCCGCTGTATGTGGTTTGCGCCATTACCTTTTCCATATAATCGCATATCTGTTCTGCTTTCAGGGGCTCATAGCAACGGATATAAGGAAGAGAGGTGTCGCAGAAAGCACATTTTGCCCAGTAGCAACCATGGGCCAGGGTGAGTTTGTTCCAGCGGCCATCGCTCCATAACTTATGCATGGGATTAGCCACGTCAATAAGAGAGATATACTTATGCAGCGGCAGGTCGGAATAATCGGGAGCAGGTACCTGACGGAAAGGGATATGATGTGCGGGTCGGGCGGGCATGAAACGCAGTTCACCTTCCTGGTCTAAATAATAGGTCTGGCAAAGTGGGGTTTCATCCCCACTTTCAAGGTATTTTACAAGGCCACGCCAGGCTGGTTCTCCATCATCCAGGCATATGTAATGGGCAAACTCAAAAACCCTCTTATCACGCAATTGCCGTAGTTCGGTGTTTACATATCCTCCGCCCCAGACCACCTTTGTAAGGCGATAATTTTTCCTGATAAAACGACTGCAAAGAAAGGCCCCCATCAGGTTGCCGGGAAAAGGAATGCTTATGCCCACCAAATCGGGTTGGAAGTTAGCCAGCTTCTCATCCAGCAATCCGAGCAGCATCGTATCGGGCAGTGTATGGGATTTTTCCAGCTCCTGAAGCAGGGGATCCAACCCGGGCAGGTGAAGGCACAAATGCTCGGCATAGCGAATAAGTTCGAAGTGGGGACTATGGATTTCCTTAATAAAATCAGCGATATCCTGAATATACAAGGTTGCGATATGCCGGGCCATTTCCGTATTTCCCATCGTTCCGAATGCCCAGTCGATATCGGCCATATTGCGGAATCGTGCTCCCCGGGGCAACCATTCGGTATTGCAAATGCGGGTGGCAAGGCTGGGTTCTTTGCCCTGCAGAAACCGCATTACCGCATCAACCGTATCCAGGTACTGTTGTTTTTGCACCAGCATTTTCCGCAATGGCGGTGAAACCTTCCGGTCCGGTTCTCCAAACACTGCCTCAAGCCCCTCGCGGGAAAACAAGCGATTCACTAGCTCAATGCCCAAATCGGCCTGCATCACCTCATGGCCTTCCTGCTTCAGAAAGCCTTTCAGGTAAGGGGTAGCCGGATAGGGAGTGTTCAGCTGGGTAAGAGGTGGAGTAAGCAAAAGTATTTTCATCGCCCGATAGCCGTTTTAGCTGCAAATATAGCCCTTTTGCCACAGACAAACACAAGGCTTTTCCGGGCATATCCAAGTATTATAATCCAGATAGCTTTCATATGATTCTTTCGTTGTCTGGCATCAGATGGACTCTACAGAGCCAATGGAATCAGGGGCAGCAAAAGACTTTTTCAGCATTCCTTGATTCTATTACTATACAAATCAACAAATCAGCTTATATTTGAAAACAATTTGCACCTTATCAAAAAAATACACCAAAACCGGAATCATGGATATTTTGAAACACAATGAAACAGCATGGGACAATTATGTTACCAAAGGCAACCGATGGACCCTCCCTGTTTCTGAAAAAGAAATAGAAGATGCCCGCAGCGGAAAATGGAGCATCGTTTTAACCCCTTTGAAGCCGGTTCCTCATGACTGGTTTCCCAAACTGAAAAACATGAAAGTACTCGGACTGGCCAGCGGAGGCGGACAACAAGGACCCATCCTGGCAGCTGTGGGTGCCGAAGTTACCATTTTCGATAATTCACAAAAACAATTGAACCAGGATCAAACAATTAGTGACCGTTATGGCCTGAATATTAAAACCATCAAAGGGGACATGCGTAACATGTCGGTATTTCCTGATGGTTCCTTCGACCTGATATTCAACCCATGTTCGGTGGTTTTTGTGGATGATGTAAAAGCGGTGTGGAAAGAGTGTTCCAGGGTTTTGAAACCGGGAGGCATACTCATGACAGGTTTGGTCAACCCCGTCTTGTTTCAGATGATCAATCATAATGGTGAGTTTAAGCTGGAATACAAACAGCCTTATTCTGACCTTCACTCTACCACACCCAACCAGCGTGAAAAACTTATGCAGGAAAAAGAAGCCATGGAGTTCGGCCATAGCTTTACCGGGCAACTCGGAGGAATGTTGCAGGAAGGATTTGTTATTACCGACCTGTATGAGGATCATGGCAGCCATGAAAAGGGACTTGATGAATTTCTTCCTCTATTCATGGCCATCAGGGCTAAGAAACTTTGATGCATCAAAGGTGGCATACTTATTTTGGTACTACTGCTAATTTACTGGATAAGACTATTTGATAATATATTAGCTGTAGTTCGACAGTAGATGGAAGACGGAAGAGAATCCACTTCGGTATTCTGTCTATACCCGTTGAATCAATGCAACTCATATTCACTATACATTCTCAGGAGTTATTTTGTATCTTTGGCCCCGGCCTTGATGCCGCCAGGAAAATCAATCAATAAAAAACACTACAACCCTACCCCATGAAACGCAGTTTTGCAAGTGATAACAATGCACCGGTCCATGCAGACATTATGCAGGCCATCATCAATGCCAACAACGATGATTATGTATCGTATGGCGACGACCCATTTACCCAAAAAGCAAAAGAACTATTTAATCATAAATTTGGTGCTGAAGTAGAAGTTTTTTTTGTTTGCACAGGCACCGGGGCCAATGTTTCTGCGCTAAGTCATCTGATAAAACCATGGCAAACAATAATGGCTGCTTCAACAGCCCATATTCACAATGATGAGTGTGGTGCACCGGAAAAATTTACCGGCAGCAAGCTACACACAGTCCCATCGCTCGATGGAAAACTGAAAATATCGCAATTGCAACCCTTTTTGCATTCGGTCGGTTTTGAACATCACGCCCAGCCAGGCATCATTTCCATTACCCAGGCTACCGAACTGGGCATGGTATATACCTGCGAAGAAATTGAAGAAATTGCCCGGTTTGCAAAAAGCAACGATATGTACCTGCACCTCGACGGGGCACGCATTGCCAACGCATTGGTATCGGCAGACAAAACGCTTGAGGAGATGATTACCCAAACCGGTGTGGATGTAATGTCGTTTGGAGCCACCAAAAACGGCCTGCTGATGGGCGAAGCCGTGGTGTTTCTCAATCCTGAACTGGCCAGAGGCTTTCAGTATGTGCGAAAACAGTCTATGCAACTTATTTCGAAAATGCGCTATGTATCGGCACAATTCGTTGCCCATTTCCAGGATGATTTATGGTTGCAAACCGCATCCCATGCCAACAAAATGGCCAGGTTGCTCGCCGAAAAAATCAGACATATCCCCCGGGTTAAACTTACCATGCCGGTACAAACCAATGCCGTGTTTGCCGCCATACCCAAAGAAATCATTAAGCCATTACAGGAAAAGTATTACTTCTACGTGTGGAATCCTGAAATAGGAGAAGTACGATGGATGACCCATTTCAATACCACCGAAGAGGATATCAATGATTTTGTGAAATGTGTTGAGGAGTTGCTGGATTAGAAAAATTACCCTTTTACCACTGCCAGCGGGGTAAGCTGATGCAGGATATCAACGAGATCTTTCTGGTTGTTCATCACCACGTCGATGTTTTTGTAAGCGCTGGTGGCCTCGTCCAGATCTTTCTGGGTTCTGATGGCATGGATAATCCCTTTTTCGTTGAGCTTTTTGATTTCCTCTTTCAGATTCAGGGAGCGCTGAGCCTGTTTGCGGCCCATCACCCTTCCGGCACCATGTGAGCAACTGTTGAAACTTTCGGGATTTCCCTTCCCCCTTACAATATAACTATGGGTGCCCTGGCTGCCCGGGATTATTCCTACGGTTCCTTCCGTTGCCAGGGTAGCTCCTTTGCGGTGAACCACAACCTCTTTATTTGCGTGTGTTTCAACGGCTGCATAGTTATGAGCAATATTGATCATGGGAAAGGCATGAAACTCACCCTTGAAGTGTTTTTCAAAAACATCCGTGATTCTTTCCATCATCAACTTTCGGTTGGCAAAAGCAAAATCAACACAATACTGCATTTCCCTGAGGTAGGTCTGTCCCTCTTCATCATCAAAGGGCAGCCAGGCAAGTTGAGCTGAGCGTGGCACAGGGCTTTTCCACTTTTCGTTCAAATCCATGGCCAGCCTGTTGTAGTGATCGGCTACCTGTTTGCCTAAATTTCTGCTTCCCGAATGAATCATTATCCAGATATGGTTGTCTTCATCTTTCTGAATCTCAATAAAGTGGTTGCCCCCACCAAGGGTACCCACCTGGTATTCGGCTTTCTGGTATTCTCTGGCCACCAGAGGCAAAAGCAAAGGATCCACCTCACCTGCGGGCATACGGTCAGTTCCCTGAGCAATGGAATGGTGCTTAAACCCCAGTGGGACTAACGTCCTGATATCCGACATAATCTCTTTTAAAACCGGGTGGGAGATGTGCTGCAATGAAGTTTTTGCAGCACACATGCCACAGCCAATGTCCACTCCTACGGCGTTGGGGATGATAACATTATCAAACGCGGCAACCCCTCCGATGGGCATTCCGAAACCCTGATGACAATCGGGCATAAGGGCTATATGGCTGTGTGCAAAAGGAAGATTGGCCAGGTTACGGGCCTGTGAAAGCGCGCCCTCCTCAGCATCGGAAAGCCACAATTTAATGGGAATACGTTCTGTTTTAATTTCCTTGAACATGATCTTCGGGATTAATCTATAAACCTAACACGCTGAAAGCAGTATGAGTTTACATTCGAGCCAGAATTTTCTGGTAATCCTTATCAATGTCCAGTGCTGCGGTAGTATTCTGGATGATTATGCCATCGCGTTCAGGAATATGGGTTTGGGTGAAATTCCAGATAACGGTAATCCCGGCGTTGATGGCTTCTTCTGCTGCCTGCAGTGCATTCTCAGGTGTGGAAGCAATCATGGCCATTCTCAGGTGCATCTGCTTGACGAAAACAGGCAGTTTATCCATGTTCTGGACTTTGATGCCCGATATTACTTTTCCTACTTTTTCGGGATCTATATCAAAGGCAGCAACAATTTTCAATCCACTGCCGGCAATGGTTTCGTTTCTTAGCAGAGAAGTCCCAAGCTTACCTATCCCCACAAGCAAAGCCTCTTTAAATTCCTTTACGCCCAGCAATACATCGATACAATCAATCAGGGCATCTACCTCTACAATATCCCGGGTTGATTTTTCATTCCAGTGAGGACAATGAGAAAAATCCTCATATACCTTTTCAACAGGAACACCAAGAAATTCTGAAATCATCGAGATGGTAAGATTATGCTTTTGCTTGTATTTCCATAATCTTAGCAAAGGCTGGTATAGACGAAACCGTTGGATGGTTTCTTCAGGGAGGTGAGAGTTATGGGTCTGCTGTTCGCTCATAGATTTTTTATTGGGTAAAAAATCTTTATTATTACAAATTTAAGAACAATATGTTTAAGGTAAAAAAGAGTTTAAAAAAACCGGTAGTCATGATTTAGGGGATCAAGACTACCGGAAACCAAAACCAAAAACACACATGAAGAGAAGGGAATATTTGAAGAGTGTTGTTTAGAACAACTACAACCGGAAAAAGGTTGATGAACAAGTTCATCTTTCTTCAAAAAAACCTTTAACTTCGTAAAGAACATTATATCCGGTTGTGCCAAAGGGATTTCAATTCCCGTGCCACAAACCCTAAACACCTCATTATATGACCATTAAAAAATTTGTCATTTTTCTCATCGTTTCCCATCATGCGAAACTGTCATCTTTAGTGACACAAGCGGTGTAATATTTTATGACAGTGTCATTTTTAATGACAGCTTTTAATCTCCTTTCCGCTCTTTTTGGCTCACCTTTTTATTTATAGGTATAATGCGGTGTACATGCATTATTTTTGCGTCCATTTATTTACTTTTTTAACAAAATCTGCCTTTAAATCTGTATAGGCTTCCCGATTATTTCTGTATCGTTCAGCTAACTCCACTTTTAAGGCTTCATACTCTTTCGCAATTTCATCGTGATTCCTCAAATAATCCCGAAATCGAATTTCATCCCAATCACCTTTGTATCTGACATGTACATGATATGCCTGCCCTTTGAACCCCTGAGGAGAATAGCCTTTTACGAAAGTCATATGCGGAGGAGGATTATCAGGACGTTCATTTAACTGATACCCCATTGACAGAAAAACGTTTTCTAACTTTTTAATATCTGCCTGTTGTGATAATTGCAGCAAAATATCAACCGTTGGTTTTGCTTTTATCCCTGGGATTGCAGTACTTCCAATATGGTCAATACTAACAATATCCGGGGATGACAATGCGCTAGTGATTATTTGTTTTTCTGTTTGGTAGCAGTCCTTCCACTTATCAGTGTAATCCTGAATTATAATGGGGAATAACTGCCCAAGCTCACGCGCTGTTAATTCATTGAGTGATTTATTTGCATCTAACAAAACTCCCCTTTTTATCAATTCTTTTTCGGTTTCAATAATTATGCTTTCCGCGTCCTTATTCCAGTTGGTATGTCCGTTTTTCAATACTGAAACGTTAAATCCAGCGGCCAAACCACCCAGACATGTTGCTTTTACACAACCATGAGTCACCAATCCACCAATAGTTATTGAGTGTACACCAGAATCCTCCAGGATATTTTTAAGATCTGTATCTTGAAAGGCATTGCCATGCACCTTTTGGATTACGAAATCATTTTCCTGTTTACCTATCCGGTTATCTATTTCCCAATCCACAGAGCCCTTTTTAAGCAGATTGTTGTTGTGTTGAACAAAGACTATTTTTGAATCCGAATCGCGATAAGCTTTTATGGCAGCATTTACAGACTCGAGAAAAATACTCTCCTTATACAGCGTTTTCTTGTGGGTCAATCCATTTTGTATGTCAATTAAAATCAATGCTTTCATGTTGTGTATTGGTTTCAATGCCAGACCATCTTTAAAACTTAAAAAAACAACTCTATGTCCAAAACGCGGAATAAATATTCAATTTCTATTCCTTACTTTTTTAACGACAAATATTTTATTGCATATTCAATCACTTTATCCTTACCCATTTCAATCTCAAGTTTCGTATTTTCAACCAGGATATCCGGCTCTATCCCAATATCTTCAAAACATCTATCGTTTTTATCACTTGTTTTTCTAATCGATAACCGATACTCCCAACCGTTAGGGAGCTTGCCAATACGGGTATCAGCGAATATTCCCGTTGTGGTATCTCCTATCAGTGAAACATTCGGAAGCGTACTCATCATTAAGGTAAACAATTCCGCCGCACTTTGAGTGTTTCTATTGGTCAGGACTACAACAGGTATTGAACTATATGATTTTCCATTATTGGGTCCAAATTTCCAATAATCAGGTTCCTTGAACGAATGAAGGCTGTCTGGTTTTCTTAATCTGGATATGGCAAATACCCTTTCCTTGTTGGTAAATTTTTCAGCCAATCTCTTAACCGGAATAGAATATCCGCCAATATTATCTCTGATGTCAATTATAAATCCCCGAGCAGAACCATATTTTTCAAAAAAATCATCTATTGCTTTATAAACTTTATCAGTTTTACTACTCATTTCGCTCATATGAAGATAAGCGATAGAATCTGCTAACCAACCTGTAGTAAAAATACTCCTAATCCCGATGGGAGGCAAAAAAGAACCTATCATCAGGGATTTATCAATTTTATTTTTAAGATATTCCTTTTCAATCAGTTGTAACGAGAAATCATCTGTATCTACCCGAAAATCGAATGACAGCAAATCCAGGTAGTTCTGTGTTGGTAGATTATATCCGGAGAAATAAATTTTATTAAATCTATAGATGTAGCAATGCTTATCATCTAATTTTCTGAGACTTTCCTTAAAAACATCGAATAACTCATCATCTGATGTATTCTCATTAACTTCTTCCGAATAATAATCATACATCTCCTGCCAATCGACATCCTTAACCCCAAAAAGTGCATAGTTCTCATTAAAAGTCTGGAAGAAATATTCAAAATTCTCAACTGGATTGCCTTTTTCTCTATTCAGATAAATCCAGAATCCGAAAATTCCAATCAGGCATGCAATCGCAAAGTATTTAATAGTTCTTTTCATCTTTAGGATGTTCTAACTTATTTTTGTGCTAAAACGGTTTGGCGCTTGGTGCAGTGGCAGATTTTATCCTGCGTGAGTAAGCAACTCTCTGCCGTTCAATTGCAGAATATTATCGAGCCTTTCTATCCGCTCTTGCAGTTCGTTGAAATAGTTCATTGAGCTGCCTGACTTAAAGCGGTCATCATTCAGCGTAAAGCCTTTTATGATATACTCCTTTAACCGCTGTGTTGCCCAAATACGGAACTGTGTACCTTGAAGCGATTTGACCCGATAACCAACTGAAATGATGACATCCAGATTATAGCCTTTTACTTCATGTTCCTGCGTTTTACCAGGAATAGCGCCATGTTGAGTGGTTGTCCGGAAATTCCGGACAACCATATTTTCCTCCAGCTCACCTTCGTTAAAAATATTCCGGATGTGCTCTGAAATGGTGCGTTTGTCCTTACCAAACAATTGCCCCATTTGTGACTGGGTAAGCCAAACAGTTTCTTCTTCTAAGCGAACATCTATTTTGATGTTGCCGTCTTGGTTTTGGTATATGAGGATTTCGCTGGGCATATCTAAATTTTAATATGGAAGATCATTATCTTCTTCATTTACTAATTTCTTCTGCTGCTAATTCTGTCCAATCGTTGGTAAAAATAGCTCTTTTGGTTTTTCTTTTCGGCATGTGGGCTGGGAAAAACCAAATCCCGCCAAGTCGGGACAAGTTGTGTATATGGAGAAGAATATATCATTCGCACTGCACCCCTCCCCTTTATGCTGTTCAACATTTGCACTCAAGTCATATATAACCTTGCATAAGGCCCCAAATGTAATTATTCTTAAATAATTTTACAATGCTTTTCCATTTAATTCCTCATTAAAGCGAAGAGTGAATAGTGGAAAGAGAATAGTGAGGAGCATCTAAGATTTATTGGCCGGACGACCCCCGCTGAGCGGAATTTGCAATTCCGCTCCTCAACATGGGATAATTTGTAATTATCCAGCATAAATAGTATGAAAAACTTAATTAACGTCCTTTGAGCTCCCAGGGTCGGTTGCAAATTCTGATTAACAGTTCCATGTTCTGATTCAGGTGATTGCAAGGTTCCGCTTTTGTGGGCCTGGAGATCAAACACAAGGCGCATGAGCGCCGATATTATGGTAGCATAAAGGGGGTAGCATAAAAAAAGCGATGCGCACGAATCTCCATTCAACGGCAACCGATTGGTGTCAGCGCAACGGCAATAAAGGTTGTATGGTGCGAGGTAATCGTTATTCTGTGTAAGTTAAATAGTGGCCGGACGAGCTAAAAGTCGTCAGACCACGGTGAGGAGTTTAGTGGCGGGGTCACTGGAAGTGGCCCCGTCACAAGCATTTATGAGCGGGAAGCGGAATAATAATATTCACACGCTTTACAGAATGAATTTATTGCCCTCGTTGAATGCCCAATACAATAAAAGCGGAATTACAAATTCCGCTTAGCCGAAACACAAAATCAAAAATCAATTAAAAAATCTACTCCAGAATGCGTCCGGAAATTTGCATCAAACTAATTTCGGCCATTTTGGCCTGGTATTGAATGGAAAGCAATCGCTCTTCCGCTTCCAGCAGGTCCTTTTGCACCTCCCGCAATTCAAAACCAGATAATGCACCCAGGCGGTAGCGTTCAAAAGCAATATCGAGGTTTTCACGGGCCACCTCAAGGTTCTGGGTTTCCAGGGTTAGCAGCCGCAGGTTGTTGCTATAGGCATTAAAGATGGTAATAAAATCTGCCCTCACCTCTTGTTGGGTTTGTTCGAAACCCAGCTCCCTGTTTTCCAAATCAATGCGGGCATTCTTTTCGCGGCGCTGCTGATTGCGCCCATCATACAGATTCACTCCCAGGGTAAGCGAATAGTTCATGCCCCAGGTCTGCTGGTTCGACAGCGAGCCGCTTTGATAAGTATTGTGCGTAAACCCATAACCGGTCCCCAGGTTAAGGTAGGGATACCGTTGCGAACGTGTAAGCTGAAGATCTTTTTCCGTAAGCGATA
>JAABSE010000106.1 GCA_011390575.1 Sphingobacteriia bacterium | reverse complement strand
TTGCTTCTTCCGCTTCCCTGCGTATCTCAATGTCTTCTTTGAGTTTTTTGCTCAGTTCAATTAGCCTGCCCTGCTTTTCTGAAAGCCTTGCATTAAGGTGCCTTAGCTGGTAATTCCACGCCAGTCCTACGATTAGAATCAGCAAAAGAGCAGCTGCCACCGCCATGATAGCTTTATAATTGGGAGGGGAGACGATTTTAACTGAAATATGGTTGTGGGTGGCCTGCTCCATTTCCTGCGGGGTTATGGTGGCGATGGCCGGATTGAGAATGTCTTTTAAAAGGGAAAGATCGCTTGAAATTCCCATGGAAAGTTGATTAGAATACCGGGGCAGTCTACCTGCAATTTTAAGGTTAAAGTAGCCTTCCTTCTTTATGGTATAGGCTGCCATGGAAAGTGAGCGCATGGTCATGTCTGCCTTTTTTTTGTCTACCATTTTCATGGCATCAGATTCAGACTCCACCAGGATCAGCTCCAGGTTGGGATAGTCATTCCTGATGCGTTCCTCAATGCTTGTACCTCTTGGCAAAACAATTGAATGGTTGCTCAGACGTGCAGGGTCAGAAATAAAGTCATGCTCCTCGCGGGTGATAAAAACATTGTGCTCGGAAAAGTAGGGGTCGGTAAAAATCAACCATTCTTCACGCTGGGGTGTGGAATTGAGAAAACTCAATACCTTGCATTTCCCTTGTTTAGAGTATTCAAGACTTTGCTCCCAGTTTTCTGTAATCACCAGCTGAAAGGTAACTCCGGATCGCAGGCTGATGAGTTCCAGCAGGTCAGCTGCAATGCCCACGTGTTTTCCGTTTTCGTCAATACTTTCAAAAGGTTCCCAGTCTGGATCAACACACATGGTGACCGGCCCATGCTGCTGCAGCCATAGCTTTTGTTTTTCTGTATAGTTGATGATAGTATCAGCCTTCCCGGTTTGCAAAAAAAGACCCAGGAGGGCATACAGGAATATGTAAACAGTTTTTAACCTCATGTCAGCCTTCTTTCCGTAAACCTTCGGTTGTGTCTACGCAGCGGTTCTGTATTAAAAGAGGTAGCAGTTCTCCGGCTAATTTCAATGATGCGACTGCATTTAAAGATAGCGATCCGCCAGGATCAACACAAAGGGTAAAACTAGGAAAAAACGGCGTTCTGTTTTTCCGTGTTTTACCCGATCTTGCTGAAAAGCACTGTTTTGGAGGTGAAACTCCGGAGGGTGCTTAATCCTCCGGAGACACAAACACTTCTTTTTCGCCTTTGAGCCAGATTCTGGCTTTTCTTTTGGAAGCCAGAATAATCTGGTACATGGCCGGTACAATAACCAGGGTGAGGAAAGTGGCTATGGTAAGGCCAAAAATTACTGTCCACGACATGGGTCCCCAGAATCGGGCATTGTCACCCCCGAAATAAATCTGGGGGTCGAGGTCTGTCATTAGCGTTACAAAGTTGATGTTGAGTCCAATGGCCAGCGGGATTAGTCCCAGCACAGTGGTAATGGCCGTAAGAATTACCGGGCGGAAACGGGTTTCTCCTGCCTCCTGGATGCAGGCAAGAGAGTTTTCCGGGTCAAGGTATTTGTCTTCGGGAATGTCCATCTCTGCTTTTTTCTGATCATGCAGGTAATCGGTATAATCCAGCAGTACAATGGCATTGTTCACAACAACCCCTGCCAGACTGATGATGCCCACCATGGTCATGATGATAATAAAGTCCATATTGAATAATGCCAGACCGAAGAAGGCTCCTGCGGTGCTGAATATTACACTACCGATAATAATAAAAGGTTTATAGATAGAATTGAACTGTGAGACCAGGATGATTCCAATAAGAGATACTGCAATCAGCAGAGCCGTAATAAGAAACTCCATCGACTCAGCCTGCTCCTGTTGTTCTCCGGTAAATTCGTAGTTATAGCCATCCGGGATATCATATCCCTCGAGAAGTTTCCTGAGTTCTTCATTGATGCGGTTGGCATTGTATCCGGGAAGCACATTGGATGAAAGGGTAATTACCCTGTTGAGGTCAATACGATTGACCGATCCGTAAGTTTTGCTGTATTCAACATGGGCCACCGCAGAAACGGGTACTTGTTTGATCTGACCCGTGCTTTGACTTCGGAAGGTGATCCGCTGGTTCATCAGGCTTGAAAGATTGTTTCTGTAATCCTCTTTCAGCCTTATCTGGATAGGAAATTCTTCTTCACCGATTTTAAAGTCCGATACTTCCAGTCCGAAAAGTGCAGTACGGATGGTATTGGCAATGCTATAGGTAGAGAGTCCGAATCTGCGGGCATTATCGCGATCAATGCGTACGATGATCTCGGGCTTGTCCACGTCCAGGTCCATACTTAAAGCCTCAATGCCTTCAATGCCTGAAGATTCAATTTTTTGCTGCACTTCCTCAGTGATGGCGATGAGACGTTCAAACTCACGTCCTGAGATTTCCAGGTTGATGGGTGCCCCTGTTGGAGGTCCAGCCTGATTTTTGCTGATATTGAACTCCACCCCGGGATAGGCATTGATGAGATTTTCACTGATTTCGGCCATGATATCATTGGTGTTGATACCCCCCCGATCTTCAAACCTGATAAAAGTAACGGTAATCCTGCCCCGGTTGGGTGTATCGCCTGCAGCCATCTCCATTTCGCCAATAGCACCGCGTCCTACAGTGGTAAGAACTGATTTCACGATATGGCGATAGGGCTGTATGATTTCTTCCACGTGGTTCTCTATGATGCGAACCCGTCGGTCGGTTTCCATGATATCTGTGCCAATAGGAAGTTCAGCGATGATATTGATGTACTGGGGCTCATTATCGGGGAAGAACAGTACATTGGGGCTTCGCACCGCAAAGAAACTTACAGACAAGATGAGAAATGCCACTGTACCGGCTACGAAAAAGTAGGGACGCTTACCTCGCAGGGCAAATCGCAGAGTGCGGGCATAAAGCTTTTCATTAAAGGGCAGCACTCTCTCCTGAAAGAAACGACCCAGATTGCGGAAAACAAAAAAGCCCAGACCAAGCAAAATACCTATCAGTAAAAAGATGTTACCCCAGAGAGTAATTCCTGCCAGGTGAAACAACAGTCCTGCAACGATGAGCGCCCCGGTTATCATCAGGCGGTTGCGTAAGCCTTTTTTGCTGAATTTTTTACTTTGGGCATGCACGTCTTCTTTGCTGACATTGCGGAAAAATGTTTCTGAAAAAACAGGAATGATGACAAGGGCAACAAAAAGAGAAGACGTTAAAACGATTATGAGGGTGAGAGGCATATATTTCATAAATTCCCCAACAATGCCACTCCAGAAAGCAAGAGGCAGAAATGCAGACAGAGTAGTGGCCGTGGAGGTGATGATGGGCCAGGCAATTTCGCCGATGGCCCGTTTGGCCGCCTCAAACACCGTATATCCGCGTTCTACGTATCTGAAAATGTTGTCTACCGCCACAATGGCATTGTCTACCAAAAGTCCCAGGGCAAGAATAAGGGAAAACAAAACAATCATGTTGATTTGAATGTCGGCAATGCCAAAAACAACAAAAGAGATAAGCATTGACATGGGGATGGCAATACCTACAAAAAGGGCATTTTTTAGCCCCAGGAAGAAATACAAAACCAATATAACCAGAATAACTGCCATGATGACACTGTTTTCCAGATTGGTAAGCTGGTTTCGGATATCCTCTGACTGGTCATTGGTAATGGTGATGTTGAGTTCTTCGGGTATATTGCCGGAGGCTTTGGCCTCATCAATCATGTCGAAAATTTTGCTGGTAGCAGACAAAAGATTTTCACCCGATTTCTTTACCACCTGCAGGGTAACCACAGGCTGGTCATCCAGCCTGGAAAAACTGGCAGGGTAAGCATAGGTGTCTTCAATGGTAGCCACATCCCGCAGGTAAACAATATGTCCTCCTTCCTGCTTGATGATGATGTCCTCCAATTGTCGTACATCGCTGAATTCCCCGTCGGTACGGATGGCCCAGCGTGTATCGTCTTCAAATAACAAAGAACCTCCCGAGATGGATACGTTTTCCTGGAGAATGGCATTCTCAATGTCCTGGAAGCTAAGATCAACGGCGTCCAGCAGCAATGGATTCACATTGATTTGAATCTCCCGTTCATCCACCCCGGTAATATCTACTTTTGATATTTCAGGGACGGATTCAAATTCTTCTTCCAGAAAATCAGCATATCGCTTTAACTCGTTGATGGTATAATTGCCTGAGAGGTTGACATTGACTATGGGAAACTCAGAAAAATCGATATCAAGGACCATGGGGTCTGCAGGGAGATCTCCCGGCAGGTCTCCCTTGACACGATCCACTGCGTCTTTTACATCCTGCAGAGCAACTTTAATATCTACATCGGTCTGAAACTCCACGAAGATGCTGGAGTTGTCCTGGGTGGAAGTAGACGAGAGCTCTTTGATTCCCGTAACGGTATTGATTTCATTTTCCAAAGGCCGGGTAATCAGGTTTTCGATGTCAATGGGAGGGTTGCCCGGGTAGATGGTTTGAACCATTACCGTGGGGATTACCACATCGGGGAAGAGCTCTTTAGGCAGCGAACGGTAGGAGAAAATCCCAAACAAGGCCAGCAAAAAAGTGAGCAGGAATATGGTGTTCTTGTTTTTCAGCGCAGCAGTAGTAAGTTTAAACTCCCTGACAATGTTTTTTTTGGGAGTATCGTCTTTATGCTTGGTATTGTCGTTCATGACAAATGTTTTTTAGAAGGTTAACTGTGGTATGTTTTTGTTTAGATCGTGGTAAGTTTGTTTATTCATTGTTTGCCAGATTTCTTTCCTCAGAAATGCGAATCAAGGTGCCATCACTTACCTTGTTATGTCCCTGGCTGATGATCCTGTCTCCGGGTTTGAGTCCCGAAACAATCATTGTTTTGCCTTCCCCTGAACGACCTCTTTCAATGTATTCCTTGCTGGCAATAAGATTGCCTTCGTCGTTTTCCCGGGCTACATATACAAAGTGGCCCTGTACATCCTGTTTGATGTAGATGGAGGGAATGACCAGTGCCTCATCGGTGGAGAAAGCCATGATGCCCATGCTGGCCATCATGTTGGGCTTAAACTGGTTGTTGGGGTTGTTAATGCGCAGCTGAAGCCTGAAAGTACGGTTCTCGGGATTGATTACATTGCCCACACGGTAGATGGGGACCCACTCTTCATATCCGGGAAAAGCATCGAATCGGAGGATTACCTTGTCTTCACTACTAACTACGGGTAAAAAAGCTTCTGATACATCGGCATTGATATAGAGTTGTCCGAGGTTGACAAGCTGCATTACCCTGCTTCCGGGCATGGCCAGCTCTCCCTCTTTGGAAAAAATATCGTCCACAATACCATCAATGGGAGCCCGCAGAACAGCCATTTCCATTTGCGATTGCAGGCTCTTGAGACGCGATTGCAGGCTTTCATAATTGTTTTTGGCTTCAAGATATTGAATCTCGCTTCCAATTTCCTGCTCCCACAGGGCTTCTTGTCGGTTGTAAACGGTTTGGGCAAGTTGAAGAGAAGTTTTTACTTCTGCAATATTGTTTTCTATTACAGATACATTCAGCCTTGCCAGCACCTGCCCACTGCGCACCTGCTGCCCCTTTTGTACTTCTATGGAGGTGATTTGACCGCTGGTCTCGGGGCTTATCATGGCCTCCTTCACAGCTTCTGCCTGGCCGTTGATTCGCACGTAATGTTCAAATGGCTCATATCCCAGGGTGGTAATTGTAACGGGAGTGCGGACCCTGTTCTGGGTGGTTTCTCCCAGTGCTTCCAGTTCTCTCTCCAGTTCGGAGATCTTCTGGTTGAGTTCTACAATCTGTTCGTTGTATCCCGAAATTTTTTCGCGGATAACTTCAGTGTCTGATTTTTCCTCTTCCTGGCATGAAGTGAACAAAAGGGAAAGAGTGAGCATGGCAATGAAAATGGTTATTTTTTGCATGATCTCCGTGGGATTGTATTGGCGGATGGCGGCAGTTTTTACTTTCATGATAGTCTGTTTGTTAAATTGTACATTCTTGTTTATAATCTTCCGAGTGCTTTTTCCAATTTGTTGCTGGCATTGAGCATTTCAAATATTGCATTGATGTAATTGGCCTGTGTGGTAAGCAGCTGGTCACTGGCCTGGGTCAGTTCCAGGCTCGATGCCAGACCTTCGCGGTACATAATGGTGGTTCGTTCCAGGATTCTGTTGGCCAAAGCAAGGTTATCCTGTTCAGTATTGTACTGCTCAATAGCCGTTTGAAGCTGATCGCTTGCTTCTTGCTTTTGCAATATCAGGGATTGCTCCACCATGCGGGTATTGTTTCTGGCTTTTTCCAGCTCCAGCTTTGCCTGCTGCACTTTGGAGCGTCGCAATCCGCTGGAGAAGATGGGGATATTGATGTTGATGCCCAGAATTGACGTAGGAAACCAGGGTTGATTGCTTTCCAAAAAGTTGAACTCGTTGCGGTATGCATTTTCCTGGCGGGTATAGAAGGCCGAAATATTGGGCAGATAAAAGCTCCACTCGCGGCGAAGCGTCATGAGTTGCATCTGTTCCTGAGATTCCATGATGCGGAATTCAATGTGACTTTGAGGGTTAAATTCATTTGTCGACATGGCTTCTATGGAGAGGTCGGCAAAGAGATCTTCGAGCGATTCTGTAAGGATGACTTCACGGTCTACCTCAAGACCAATTTGAAATTTCAGCAGGTCGAGGGTGAGTTTTTTTTGCCGTTCCATGCCCGAAATGTTGTTCTTCAGGTTGGCCACAGTGAGTTTCAGCTGGTCAACATTAATTGCATCTGTGAAGCCCTGTTCGAAGAGTTTTTCCGTCTCATAAAGGGTTTTCTCCAGGTTGTCAAGGTTGGAACTCATAATCTCCAGGTTTCGGGCAGTGGCAAGGCTAAGGTAATAGGACTCCCTTACAGTGCTTTTGATCTCCATCTCTGATCGTTCATAAATTTGTACTGAAAGGGCTCTGAAAATCCGTGCTGCCCGCAATCCAATAATATAGCTTCCGTCAAAAATCAATTGATTGACCGACAGGGTCGCGGTAAGGTTTTGCTCAGTGCCGAATTGTATTTCTGCAAATTCACCTTCTTCCCCGCCAAAAAATTCTGCCGGAACAAGGTTGGTAGGAATGTCGGTAAAATATTGGTAGCCCACCGTACCACTCACCTGCGGAAGTCCGCTGGCCGTTATTTCCCAAACCTGCCTGCTGGCAATGTTGGCATCTGCTTTGGCATTGTTCAATTCGTAGTTATATTCCAGGGCATAGTCAATGGCCTCTTCAAGACTCAATGACAAAGGCTCCTGTGCGCCCGCTTTTTGATGTCCCACCGAGGCAATCAGCATTGCCGCAGCAAAAGAAAAAGTAATTAGTTTTCGGAAATAATACATATCTCAATTATTTTCTGTTTATGGATTAGGTGCAAAATTAAATTCGCAGGTCAGGTTTTAAAAACAAGAGTCGGCGAATGGCTCAATCAGGTGGGTCAATGGCTGATTTTTCCTCCTGATCTCGAATACTGTTTTAGTTGAATATCCATTGATGTATGTTTTTATCAAGATGTTTCAGCCCTTTTTCATTGGCAATTCCCCGGATATGGTATATAAACAGGGTGCGAAAAACCTCAGCCAGCGGAAATTTCTCCAGGGGTTGCCATAAATCTGTCTGGTACATTTCCATCCGCGATACGTAAGCACGGGCTATGATTTCGTAGTTCATATCGTCGCGATAAATGCCTTCGCGAATTCCTTCATGGATGTTGTTCATGATGTGGGTAAAAACTTCCTCTCTCTTGAAGTCAATCACTTCATCCCATACATCCGGGTAATATTTCTGCAAGTCATAGGTGAGCGAAGCATTGGAGTTTTTCAGGTGCCGGGCGAAAAACTGTGTCATCATCAACAACTTGTCAATGGCATTGGTGTTGGGTTGATTCAATGCATCGCTGATGCCGCATTTCTGTGATTCAATGAGGTGGTTTATCACCTTTCTTACAACATCTTTTTTGTCTTTGAAATAGAGATACAGGGTTTTTTTTGACACGCCCAGGTCCCTGGCCAAATCGTCCATGGTAACGCTTTTGATGCCATAGCGAAAATATATTTCGGCTATTTTCAGTATGATATCCTGCATAGGTTTCTTTGGTAAAATTACTTGTAATAAACTCAGGAAACTAATTGCCTGAAAAAAGTTTCTGTGGTGTAACAAGAGGAGGTGGGGTTTGTTTTAGGAAAATGGAATTTTTCAGGAAATTTATCAGATAATTTTTAATGTTGACGATTATAGTATTTGTAAAACCGTTGCACTAACGAATATCCTCTGGTACGTTGCCTGACAGAAGTTGCTATTCTCATTGATTTACCATGCTGTTAATAAGAATCTCAAGCCCTGGAAAGGGCGGAATTATGGTAGTTAATGGTAACAAGCATAAAACCGGCGCCGGAAAACAATCGTTTTTCAAAGAGCCACGTGAGTTGCCGGCGCATTGAAATAATTCTCGTTTTTTTTCTGTTTGAGGTTAATCAGGCCAGCTCGGTTTCTTTAAGCAGGTCATTGTGTCTGATACAAGGAAAAAAGCCCTTAGTCCCAAAGATTTTTTTTACTTTTGGGCTTCTTTAAAAAAGCAACAATAATTTGTTGTATTACTGAAAATAAAAGACTTACCGAAATGAATATTTTGTTGCTGGGTTCTGGAGGACGCGAGCATGCCCTTGCATGGAAAATCGAACAAAGCCCTTTGTGTAAGAAACTATACATTGCACCCGGAAATGCCGGCACGCAATTGTGTGGAACCAATGCAGAACTCCCTGTCAATGACTTTGACGAGGTGGTTTCCTTTTTGATTGAAAAACAAATCGATATGCTGGTGGTGGGACCCGAGGAACCCCTGGTAAATGGTATTGCCGATACCATTGGGCAAAACCCTGCCACCTCACACGTTAAGATAATCGGACCCTCTGCAGCAGGAGCCATGCTGGAAGGGAGCAAGCAGTTTGCCAAAGAGTTTATGCAGCGCCACAATATCCCCACTGCGGCCTACAAAAGTTTTACTGCCGAAAGCTATGAAGAGGGAGTCGATTTCCTGGAAACTCTTAAGCCTCCTTATGTTTTGAAAGCCGATGGTCTGGCAGCAGGCAAAGGGGTTGCCATCGTACAATCCCTTGACGGTGCGATTGATGTTTTGCAGGGGATGCTCAAAGGAAAAGCGTTTGGCAAAGCATCTGAAAAAGTCGTGGTTGAGGAGTTTCTGGAAGGGACAGAAGTTTCGGTATTTGTGGCAACCGATGGCAAAAACTGGGTTCTGCTGCCCGAAGCCAAGGACTATAAAAGAATTGGTGAGGGTGATACAGGCCCCAATACCGGTGGGATGGGAGCTGTTTCTCCTGTCGCTTTTGCCGATGCTGAGTTTATGGAAAAGGTGAAAACCCGTATCGTACAGCCCACCATCGATGGATTGCTGAAAGATAATATTTCTTACAAGGGGTTTATTTTCCTGGGTCTGATGAATGTAAACGGAGACCCTTACGTAATTGAATACAATGTTCGGATGGGCGATCCCGAGACAGAAGCGGTGCTCCCCCGCATCAGTTCCGACTGGGTACAATTGATGCAGTGTATTGCAGATGGAAATTTGCAGGATTATTCCCTTGAGGTGTGTCCGGAATTTGCCGTTACGGTCATGCTGGTTTCCGGGGGATACCCGGGAAGCTACGAAAAGGGTCATGTAATTACGGGCCTTGACCAGATTGACGGAAGTCATGTTTTTTATGCCGGTGCTGCAGAAAAGGGTGAAAAAGTTGTTTCTTCCGGTGGCAGGGTGGTGGCAGTTACATCATTGCACACTTCTCTGGAAGAGGCAAGACGCACGAGCATGGAAAATGCAGAAAAAATTAAATTTCATCAGGTAAATTTCAGAAAAGACATTGGTCTTGACCTGCAACGGTAGCCGGTAATATGATAATAGGAAAGATAAAAACCAACCACCCTTTCATGTTTGCCCTGCTTGTAATCATTGCAGTGGTATTGTGGCTGGATGCTTTTTTGTTGTTCAGACAGGTTTCCTTACCTACAGAAAACAATGCCCCTTTGTACAGCCTGGTGGTCGCGGTGTTTGCTAACCGACCCTTTTTAAGTGTACTGCTGAGCTTTTTGTTTATGATCATTCAGGCATGGATGTTAAACAGGGTAATTACCAGCAAAAACATGGTGGATCGAAACTCCATGCTCCCCGCCCTGGTTTACATTGTATTGATGAGCAGCACTTTCAGCCTGTTTGGTTTGCATCCGGTATGGTTTGCCAACTTCTTTCTTATTATTACGCTGGATAAGATGTTTGATGTATTTCGCGATGAGGCGGTTTTTGTTGAAATCTTCAACGTGGGCTTCTTTGTCAGCCTTGCCTCATTGTTTTATTTTCCTGCCATGATCTTTATTTTTCTCATCATTTCTGCCCTGATCATTTATTTCCTGGTCAATATCAGGAGTATTTTTGCTTCGCTTATCGGATTGTTTCTGCCCTACATGTTTGCAGCTCTTTATTTTTACTGGAATGA
>JAABSE010000105.1 GCA_011390575.1 Sphingobacteriia bacterium | reverse complement strand
TCTTCAGAATACAGAATAGCCATAGTCGTAAAGCTTTCACCTTTAATAATACGTTCTCTAATTTCTTCAAGACGATTGCGGGTCGTGGCAACCTCCTCCGGGTCCACTTCAGGCTTAATCACTATCTGTGCAAGCTCCATTTCATTTTCAACAACGGGAATACTATCGGCAGGAATACGATTATAAAAACTCCTTACTTCAGAAGGAGTAATTCTTACATTTTGAGTAATGCGCGATTCCATCATCTGGCTTAATTCCTGTTCGCGTATCAGGGGTCTGAACTCATCTTTAAGTTCTTCAATCGTTTTACCATAGTAGGCTTCGAGTTGCTCGCGAGAACCAATTTGCTGAATGAAGAATCTCAGCCGCCGTTCAAGTACCTGCTCAACCTGGTAATCAGAAATTTCAACACTGTCAATCACTGCCTGGTTAAACAATAATTTCTGGTATAACATTTCGTCAAGTAGTTGGCAGAGAGCATCATTGCCAAATGTTACGCCCTGAGATTCCAGTTGTCGTTGTTGATTGTGAAGATCTGACCTCAGGATGGCACTATTGCCAACCACTGCAACAACCTGATCAATAATTACACGATCCTGCGCAACAGTAATATTTTGAAACAAAAACAGAATGAAAACGCTGAAAAATAGATTCTTTATGTTATTCATATAGTGGAGATTACAATTTCTTATTTTGAGGAATTAATAAATTTCAAATGCATTATTTTGTACTGCATCGCGGTAGACACGTTGTCTGAATTCATTAACAAGCTCCTGCTTGCGATGGTTCAGGATGATAGCCCTGATATTGTCAGCCTGGAAGGTCAGGGGGGAAGGACTTCCTTCAAGTTTATAGTCACGAATATACAAGAAGTACCTGTAAAACTGATCATTAAGCTCAACGAAGCTGTTGTTGCGCAAAAAGTTTTCATGGTTGGAAGGGTTAAGAGGAACTTCTCTGAGTATATCAGTAAAAATAAACCATGATTCCTGATCAAGAAAATAGCCTGCAGCATGATTAAGACAGTATTCTTCAAGCTCTTCCAGGTCTTCTGTTTCCTGGGATCTTATCAGTCTTCTTACCCGATTTATTTCCGGAGCATCTACAGGCAGCTTTACAAAGTTTAATTGCACAATATTATCGCGTAGCTTAAACTCATCCTGATGTTTATCATAATACTCCTCCATTATTTCATCTGTAATAAGGGTATCAAGATTCTGTGCTATAAGTTCATTTTCATAAGTAAAGATTACCAGGGAATTTCGATAATCCTCCATTTTACGGTCGAAATTCAGCAAGTCTTTGCTCAGGTTGTTTTGTGCTTCCTGCAGATAAACCTGTTGCCTGATCCAATTGTCTATATACCTTTTCACGATTACGGCACTATCGGCACTGGTAGTGCCCGGTGCTACAAGTTCAGTAAGATCTGACCTGTAAAGGTACTGATTGTTTACCTTTGCGACCCGTTCGTCTCCTCTCCTGCCGTCAAACAAATTACAAGAGGCAAGGGTAAAAGCCAGCATGAGTAATAACAGATTTTTGTGCATTATTTAAAAGTGTATTGTAGCTGCAACAAACATTAATCGCAGGTTGAGAGAATTGAAAATTTACTGTTTTTGCAGGGAATTAAGCGCTTCGCGATAAACGGTAAACTCGTATTTTTCCCTTAACTCATTTACCCATTTTTTTTCAAGATAGTTCTGATAATCTGCTATCACAAGCCCCCTGACTTCACTAAGCTTTTTAGGCTGAGCAGGAATAAAATCATTAACCCAAACAAGATGGTAACTATTATTGTGCTCAACAACTTTACTAATCCCGCTTTTTGGGGAAAGATTTTCAAGAACGGGCTTTTCTTCTGTTTCAAAAACACCCTTATCGGCTGATACTTCAAGCTGGGAACTTTGATTGAAGGATGCAACTATTTCTTCTGTGGGCGTATTTCTGCGGTGAGCCTTTCTGATTTGTCTTCTGCCTGATTTGGCGGCCTGCTCAGTATTGAAGGTATAAATCACTGCATCATACCTGTCATCCCACATATAATCATCAATATTGTTGTTGAAAAACTGCTTCAATCCGGCAGTGTCTTTCATGGCTTTTCCCCATACCTTCTGATCGGTAAGTTCAAACAGCAAAATGCCATCGTGATATTCATTCATAATCTTTCTGAATTCGGGATATTTCTCAGGAAGCCTTTGTTCTTCATACTCCAGGATGGTCTCGTTTTTGAAGTTGCTGTACATCGCACTTACATAAGATCTGATCGCTTCGGGAGTTCTCATGGTTTGTGTCTGACTCAGATATTGAGCAAAGTCGGCACGTGAAAAAACAGTATCTGCAAAAGCAAACAATATAGCTTCGGCATTTTCATCCATCAGGTTTTTATCCCATTTACCTTCAAAAACTGACTCATCAACTTTTTCGAAGAAAACTTCCAGGTTTTCGGGGTTTTCTGTGAAATCATATTCACTCTTCAACCTGTCTATAACAACCTGCTGACTCAAAGCAGCACGGGAATCCCGCCCGATTTTGTTTTTCAATTCGGCCATTGCTTCATCCTCAGAAGGAGTTTGTTTTTCAAACAACTTTACAATATGCCATCCATAAGGGGTACGCAAGGGTTTTGAAATGTTGTTTCGCTCGTCCAGCTCCGAGATGGCTTTAATGAACTGGGGTACCATCCGGTTGGAGGTAAAAGGGGGCAGTTCACCACCTCTTCTTCCGGAAGCCTTATCATCGGAAAATCTTTGTGCCATCGATTCAAAATCTTCTCCATCCTTAATTTCCTGATATATCTCTTTGATTTTGGTTTCAGCTTGTTCTGTTTGTTCCGTTCCTGCGTCTTCAGGCAATTGCACCATAATATGTGCAACTCTTGCTCTACCCATGGCGGGTAACTTATCGGTAAGCTTTATGATATGGTATCCGAACTGCGTTCGAACGGGAGCAGAAATCTCGTCTATTTGCAGACTGTAAGCTGCATTTTCGAAAGGATACACCATATCCAGCACGGAAAAATAGCCCAAATCTCCCGAATTGCCTCTCATGGCTGGCCGGTTGGCAGTAGCTGGCATTCCCTTTGCTGAAGGATCTTCAGAGTATTCTCTGGCGATTTCCTCAAAATTTTCTCCTTCGGTAATTTTATTTCTAATCTCCATGATACGGTTCCAGGCTTGCAGCGTATCAGCAGGAGAAGCATGCTCTTCAAGGTTTATGAGGATATGAGAAGCTCTCAGATCCCATTGCATGCGTTCGTATGCTTCCTCAAGAAGTTGGTTGGATACTTCCTGGTCGGTGAGATAGGGTTGTGCGAGTTGTTCTCTGTAACCATCCAGTTCGTTGATAAAAGTGGCCTGGGTGTCGAGGCCCAGTTGCATGGCCTCATAAACCTTCAGGTTGAAATTCACAAATAGTTCGAGATACTCATCGATGGATTTGGGATCCAGTACCTGTGGATTGAGATTGTTCTTGGTGTAAACGTATTCGAATTCGGAAACAGTAATTTCTCGTTCATTGATTTTCAGTAAAACAGGATCATCTGATTGTCCTGCAGCCATGGAAGATAAAGCAAAAACAAAACTGAAAACGACGGAAAGGAAAACCACTCTTTTCATAGGTATTTTATACATTTATTAATGGGTTTTAAACGTATTTGGACTATAGAATCAATATTTATGAAACTGAACAAATCAGTTTTTATTATTTATTGTCTGGAATAATTTGGGGCTTCCCGTGTGATGGTAACATCATGTACATGACTTTCCCTGATTCCTGCATTGGTAATCTGAATAAAAGATGCATCCCACATTTTGTTGATATCTGGAGCACCGCAATAGCCCATACCGGCTTTCAGTCCCCCTACCATCTGATGAATTACTTCCGAAAGGGTTCCTTTGTAAGGTACCCGACCCACAATACCCTCGGGCACGAGTTTTTTTACATCATCTTCCACATCCTGGAAATAGCGGTCTTTGGAACCGGATTGCATGGCTTCCACTGAGCCCATCCCCCGGTAGGTTTTAAATTTACGGCCTTCAAAAATGATGGTTTCTCCGGGAGATTCTTCTACTCCGGCAAATTGCGAACCTGCCATGATGCAGGAAGCACCGGCAGCTATCGCTTTTACAATATCGCCGGTAAAACGGATACCCCCGTCAGCAATGACCGGAATACCGGTACCTCTCAGGGCTTTTGCCACATCATATACTGCAGTAAGCTGGGGTACTCCCACACCTGCAACAATCCGGGTTGTACAAATAGAACCGGGGCCAATACCCACTTTGATTCCGTCAGCTCCTGCTTTTACCAGATCCTGAGCTGCCTCAGCAGTAGCAATGTTTCCCACAACTATTTCGAGTTCGGGGAAGCGGTTTTTAAGCTTCCTTGTCATTTCAATTACCCCTCTTGAATGACCGTGCGCTGTATCCACCACCACGCAATCTACACCGGCTTCCATTAATGCGGAAACCCGTAATTCTGTGTCGCTGGTTACTCCTACTGCAGCTGCAACCCGCAATCTTCCTCTTTCATCCTTGCATGCATTGGGGCGTTCTTTTATTTTCAGGATATCGCGATAAGTTATAAGACCCACCAGGTTGTAATCTTTATCTACTACGGGTAATTTTTCGATTTTGTGTTGTTGCAGTATTTCTTCGGCAACCGAAAAGTCAATGAACTCCGTGGTGGTAATGAGATTTTCTTTGGTCATTACACGGCTTACGGGTTTGGACATTTCTTTTTCAAATCGCAAATCCCTGTTGGTAACGATGCCTACCAGTCGGTTAGTGTCGCTAACCACGGGTATACCACCAATTTTATATTCTTTCATTATCTGAAGGGCATCCCCCACCAGAGCATCCTGGTGCAATGTAACCGGGTCGATGATCATCCCGTTTTCCGAACGCTTTACCTTTCTTACCTTGTTAGCCTGCTCTTCAATGCTCATATTTTTGTGCAGCACCCCTATTCCTCCCTCCTGGGCCATGGCAATAGCCATACGCGATTCGGTTACCGTATCCATGGCTGCCGATACAATAGGAATTTTGAGAGAGATATTTTTAGAGAAAAAAGTATTCAGGTTGACTTCCCTGGGCAATACTTCAGAATAGGCGGGCACCAGCAAAACGTCATCATAAGTAAGACCTTTGCCGATAATTTTTGGAGGTTGGTTTTCCATTGGTTTTGCTGATTTATTTAAAGTGCAAAAGTATTAAAATTTGTTGAGCCATCGTCTAAAAATTCCAAAAATCAAAATCCATTGCTTCCCGGGTTTAATACCAATAAAATCAGGAAGATAATGAATCAGCATCTGCTCAGCGATAACATATGATTTAAGGGAGATTTATCTGAGAAGCAATACTGTCCCTCTTTTCTCAGTATCATTTCCCCGGGCATCTTTAAATCTCAGTACCCAGGAGTACACTCCTGCAGGTGCCTCTTGTCCGTTGTATTGTCCATCCCAGGCTTGCAGGTAATCATCTGAGGAAAAAACCTGCTGCCCCCATCTGTTGTAAAGGGTAATGGAATAACCGGAGGGAGAAAAGGCAGTAAACACCGGTTTGAAGAGGCGGTTTTCAGGTATCTGGCTGGAGGGTTTAAAAGCATTGGGAACAAATATTTCCACCTCCCTGCTCACTGCAGCGGTATTGGAAAAAACCGTATCGGTGAAACCAAAGGGATTTCCGGCAGCTTCTATGGCTTGCAGGCGATAGTATATTTCCTCATTGAAAACATCCTGTTCTAAAAAGCTGATATCATCTGTGTATGAAGTTGTACCCGGGGCTAATGTTGCAATGCTTTCATAGGGTGCAAGCTCACCGGTTCGCCGCTGAACGATATATTCTGCAACCCCCTGCTCCCAGCCATTATAACCATTCCACTGCAATTCATTCAGTACGGGAGAAACCTGGCTTGCCTGAAGGTAAACGGTTGCAACTTCTACGGATTGCAACACCACTGTGCGGCAGCTGTCGAGCACTTCTATGGAATAGATTTCTTGCTGTACCGAGGCATTGGCAGATAAATCTGTATAGGCTATGGTCTGCAAACTGGTTTCGATAGTATCCAGTGGTTGGTATGCACCGGTATCATGATTCATTCTTTTGATAATATAGGCGGGGTCGGGAATAGTATTATCAGCATGAAACAGAAGTTCAACGTTATTGTTGGAATCTTCTTCCACACTTGCTTTTCTTATAAGAAAAAATTGTGGCTGAGGCAAAAAACTTATTTCAGCACAAATCACATTGGAACTGGCCGTTATTTCAGTTCCCGGGATAAAAACCTGAATTCTGAAACAATACTCTCCCGGCTCTTCTGCTTCGATGGCTGCCAACTCCTGCTGTCCGGTTTCATAAACAGTAACAAAATCTCCAGCATTATAAGATAAACTAACCCGATAATTTTCAAAAGGAGAAGGCAACGGTTCGGGATTTCCTGCAGTAGTTTCTACGCGATAGGATTCCCATTGCAGATAGATAAGCCTTGCGCAAATATCGGGTATCAATGTATCAAGATAAACATTCTGATGGGCTTCATCTCCTGCCACAATAATATCGCCATTGGGTTGCCATGCAACAACATAGTAAGAATATCCCCTGAGGTTTGTATTAACACCTGAATCAATAAAATAAGATTGGTTCAAAGGGACTGTGGCAATTACATTATGAGCTCCGGAAGTCCTGCCATGGATTTCAATATACCCCTCTTCGTGGTCTGTTTCAAGGGTCCACCCGATAATGATACTGTTTTCGTCCACAACACTAACAGAGTCAATATTAATGGTAGATTCCTGAGCATTGGCAGCAGTCGGCAAAAGGGCAACAAACAATAACATCCAAAGACCAATCAGGATTGCCTTGCGGTAAATACAAGTCGTTTTAGAGAAAAGGTGAATTGGGTTGAAACGCACAATCAAAGATATTTAAAATCAGGCACACAAAAATATAACAGAAATAGGGCAGAAATATTTTATCCTACCACAAGTTCCGTCATGTTTTTTTCATGAAAATATTTTTCGGCTGTTGCCTGAATATCACTGGAAGTTATCCGGTTTAAAAGCGGCAGAAAACTTTCGTAATGGTCGTAGGCCAGGCCAAACAGATGCATTTCCCTGAATCTTTCCATCTGCATAAAAGGACCATCGAAAGATCTTAAAAATCCTGCTGATATGTAATTCTTAAGCATCGTTAGTTCATTGTCATGAACCTGTGTAGCCCGCAATTGTCTCAACTCATGATAAATTTCATTGAGTGCATCGTCTTTTACCTCCTTGCCCACCTGGGTAGTGATAAAAAAATAAGTAGCTTTCATTAAAGCCACAACAGCCGAATTAATCCCATAGGTAAACCCTTTATCCTGACGGATATTTCGCATAAGTCTTGACCCAAAATAACCTCCCAGCAAAGTATTGGTTATGGATACAAAATGGTAATCAGGATGATTCCGTCCTATGGAGAGCTGTCCAATCCTCAGAGAGGCCTGGAGTTTGTTGTCCATAACAATATGCTGTTTACTCTGCAATGGTTCAATAGGGTATTCTGCAGAATCAGAAACAACAGATGCATTATTCCACTGATGTTTCAGAAACTTTTTATTGATCTGATTAACAATATCAGCAGGAAACCGTCCTGATACAAAACACTTACAATTGGATGGTTGTAAATATCGCTGATGGAAAGAAACCAGATCCTCGCGTTGTAGGTTATCAAAATCTTCTGTTCGCAGAATGTTTCCGTAAGGATGATTTTTACCGAAAACCATTTCGGTAAAATTCACCCTGGCAACATGCTGGATGGTCTGAAGATCAACGATGTGTTTCTGTTTCCTGTTGCTGAGCATAACTTCCAGCTCTTCTTCGGGAAAGGTTGCCTGGGTGATAATCTCTATCAACAGGTCAAGAACCGGGTCAAAGTGTTTGGTTAAACAGAAGAAGCCCACCGAGATAATATCCTTTTGCGCTTCAATCTGTAAACTGACACCATAAAAATCCCACAGCTTATTGATTTCTACGGAAGTTCGTGAAAGGGTGCCACTTTTAAGCAGGTTTGCGACAGCGAAGGCCTGCAAAGGTTTATCCTGCTGATAACTGCCCACAGTAAACAACAATTCGAACTTAATTATATCCTGACTGCCCCCCTCCATGAGCCACACAGGGATTCCGTTAGAAAGAATTTTTTCTGTCGGCTTTACAATATGTATCTTATCAATAAGTTTAATCGCAGGGGCGGCGTTTCTCTGTAATTCATTTTGCATAAAGCAATCAACCTTTCTTTATTTTTTGGCCAGATAATTGAGTTCAGAAACCTTCTCAGGCTGGAATATTTTTCCGGAATAATGCATAACATCTTCCCGGGTAAGGGCAAGATACTTTTCTGTTTGTCTGTTGAGCAGGTCAGCGTCTCCCAGCAACTCGTAATAGGCCAGGTTCATGGATTTGGAAAGAATGCCCATTTCAGCGAAAGTATTGGCAGCTTCCATTTTATTTTTCACTTTTTGCAGTTCATACTCATCCACCGGATGACTTTTCAGGATATCGAGCTCCTCCCAGATGGCCTCTCTGGCTATCTCCATAGTCTGCCCCGGCATAAGCTTACCGGATACAGCCAGAAACCCTTTGTCGAAACTTCCGGTTATCCATGCATTGGATTCACTGAAGATTTTTCTCTTTCTTACAAGATTTTCCCTTAACCGGGACGACCTGCCACCTGCCAGCAAATCAGTGATCATATCCGTGGGGTAAAAATTTTCATCCAGCCTTTTACCGGTATGAAAAGCCATGTATATTTCATCAAAGGGTACGTCCCTTTCCACTAACAGTTTCCTGGAGGATTTTTGTTCGGGTTCCTCTGGCAGGTCTTTTTGATGGGCAGGCCCTGGAGGGATATCAGCAAACCATTTTTTCACCAGCTCCATTGTGGGTTCCGGATCCAAATCACCCGACAGGACAAGCACTGCATTATTAGGTCTGTAGAACCTGTAGAAAAAATCCTTTACCTGATCCATGGTGGCATTCTGCACATGTTCAATACTTTTGCCGATGGTGGACCACTGATAGGGATGGACATTATAAATCAAGGGCCTGAGCAACATCCACACATCTCCGTAAGGTTGATTGAGGAATGACTGACGAAATTCCTCTGAAACGACATTTTTTTGCACACGCAACTTTTCCTCTGAAAAAGCCAGTTCAAGCATACGGTCAGATTCAAGCCACAAGGCAGTTTCCAGATTGTGTTTAGGGATGGTCAGGTAGTAATTGGTAATATCATTGTTGGTAAAAGCATTGTTTTCCCCTCCGGCCATTTGCAGTTCATTGTCATATTCGGCAACATTGGCTGAGCCTTCAAACATGAGGTGTTCGAAAAGATGAGCAAAACCGGTTTGATCCGGATGTTCATCACGTGCCCCCACATTGTATAAAATATTTACAGCCACAATAGGTGTGGTTTTATCCTGATGAATTATGACCCTCAAACCATTGTCCAGAACGAATCGTTCAAAATTTACCATATAAAAAAGTGTATGTTCAGCATGGATTAACTCCATGAATTATTTAAAGTACTAAGATAACAAAGATAAACGGTTGCACCCCGAGATTGTTTATTAACGGGAATTTCCTTCTTATGCTCTTCCGGCTGTCCGGAAGCTGACAGCCAATCGTCAATTCCTTACAAATATATCTTCCTTTGTGGCGGGTCTTATATCAGTAATCCACCGGAAATGTTGCAAAAACCGTTCTTCTTCAGGAATCTGGTCGGGAGGAAACAAGTTGGAATCAGAGTTGGTGAAAAGAATGATGGAACTTATCATATTTTCCTCAAGCAGGATGGTAATATCGGTTGACAAAGATTTATTGATACCAATAAGATCTTCCTCTTCATCTCTTGCGTAATACAATGCTTCCCCATTGCCAAAAACATCAATTCTTACCAGCTCGTTTCCATCAAAATACCCAACAATTTTTCTTCCTTTTATCTGATTGAAAGCCTGTTCATCCTCTTTGGAAACGATGAATGCGGCATCAAACAGATGCACGGATTCAACACTGTTATCGTCTTTTGTTTTCACCTCGATTCGTTCTGCTGTAAGTTGATGGTTTTCGGACCAGATGATGGGATTTTTATAAAGATAAATGGTAGAATCAGAGAAATTATATACGATTGAATCAGCCAGACCCTGCAGGTCGGATCTGAAAAATTTAGCTTTGTTCCAGGCTTGCAGCAGTTTGATGTCATTTTCTTCGTCGTTGACAGAACGCAACGTATCGGCATGCATAAACAAAGAATCATTCTGGGCAACCACTGTAAGAACAGCCTCCCGGGTAACTTCTGACAAATGCTCCTTTTCAAAGTGTTCGGCCAGATGCCCGGTTACAAAAGTATTCTGAACCGAATCTTTGAGCATTACATTGCTGGTGGCTTTACCGTACCCAAGATTCCTGTCATAGAAAAGACTATCGCCGGACAATAACTGTTCTCCATTGGTAAAAAAGGCATCTTTGCTGAACCTGGCAATATCATTGCGGGTATCGTACCATCCATTTTTGCAGAAAATGGTATTTTCATCACTTACAATGGTGGTGGG
>JAABSE010000104.1 GCA_011390575.1 Sphingobacteriia bacterium | reverse complement strand
GATCCATTCGGTCATCGAAATACTTAAACAATTTCTGCACATCTTCAGGATTGTCCTGATCATAGTAATCGGCCAGAATTACCTGATCGGCCCGCTGGAAATCATTCTGAATCTTATCATTCCAGACCCCTGAAGAGAGAAGCACCAGGCCGGTAAGGGTGCAGATAAGAATGGTATCGATAAAGGGCTCGAGCAGTGCAACGATGCCTTCCGAAACGGGCTCATGCGCCCTGGCAGCGGCATGGGCAATAGGTGCTGAACCTTGCCCTGCTTCATTGGAAAACAACCCCCTGTTTACACCCCTGTTAAAGGCATAAACTACTGATGCGCCCAGGAATCCACCGGTTGCAGCTGACCCCGAAAAAATATCAGCAAAAATAGATACGATGCTCGGTATAATGTTATCATAGTTGTAAAACAAAACGGCAAAAGCACCTATTACATATATCAGGGCCATTGTGGGTACTAACCTGGAGGTAACCTTTGCAATCCGTTTAATACCGCCCAAAATAACAAAGGCAAGTAAAACGGCCAAAACGGCTCCCACAACAATGGGAGAGATACCAAACGTAGCATTCATTGCCCCGGCAATGCTATTAATCTGAGGCATATTGCCCGTACCAAAAGAGGACAGGATAGTTGCCGCAGCAAAGAAGGCGCCCAGCCATTTACCCGTATTGATGACCTTTTTGTTGGGCAGGGTAATATTCAACCTTTTCCTCATGTAATACATGGGACCTCCGGCAATTCTTCCTTCACTATCCAATTCGCGGTATTTATGAGAAATGGTAACTTCCACAAATTTGGTCGTCATTCCCAGCATACCAGTAATCAACATCCAGAACAGTGCAGCAGGACCGCCCAAATGAATGGCCAATGCAACCCCGGCAATATTTCCGGTACCTACTGTACCCGATAGTGCGGTTGTTAAGGCCTGAAAATGAGAAGTGTCGCCAATATCATGTTTCATATCGAACTTGCCGGATACAACCTTCAAAGAATGACCGAAATAACGAATCTGTGGAAATCCTAAATAAAGCGTAAAAAAGAATCCAGTAAAAAGAAGCAGATACACAAACCATGGCCCTCCTCCGATATGGCTATCCAGTAACAATAAAAAATCATGAAATTTTTCCATACACTAATAGTCTCTAAGGTTAAAATTTATCAGGTCTCATTATTGAGAACGGTTATTTATGATTCCGTAACGCTTTCAATACGTTATTTTATAAATCCGATTCCGTTAAGAAAAATAATGGCAATGGCAACAGGAGCGATAAAGCGTATGATAAACAAAAATGCACTAAAGAGTCTTATTTTAAGGGCGCCGCTGTTAGAGAGCTCCTCTTTCACCTCAACCGACTTCATATACCAACCTACGAATAAAACAATCAGCAACCCCCCCAGAGGCAGCAAAATATTGGAAGCGGCAAAGTCCAGGGTATCGAAAATATTTTTTCCAGCGAAAGTTACTCCCTCAAAAGTACTCCACGACAGGGTACAAAACACGCCTATGAAGGCCGCTGCAACGGCTGTTATTACAGTTCCCTGACGTCTTTTCATCTTAAATTCTTCCACCAGAAATGCAACTACAACTTCCATAATGGAGATGGAAGATGTAAGGGCTGCTATGGCAAGCAAAATAAAAAAGGCCAGCGAAACAAAATAGCCTCCGGGTATCTGTTGAAATACATTGGGAAGCACCATAAATATCAGGCCGGGACCACCTTCCTCAGGTTGCATACCCAGGGAAAACATGGCCGGAAATATGGCTATTCCCGCAAGAATGGCAATTATCACATCGGCAATACTTACTTCAAAAGCCGTAGTGGAAAGATTGGTATCTTTGGGAAAATAAGAAGAATAGGTAATCAACGCCCCCATTCCAATACTTAAGGAGAAAAATGCCTGCCCGAGAGCATTAAGAATAACCCCTGCATCTATTTTGCTGAAATCAGGTTTAAACAGGAAACTTATTCCTTCAAAGGAATTGGGAAGGGTAACAGAACGGATTGACAATGCTATAAGCAGAAGCAACAAAAAAGGCATTAAAATTTTGGAATATTTTTCAATGCCATCCTTTACTCCTGATAAAATAATAATTGCAGTAAGAACAATAAATATCAACTGCCACATAAGGGGTAAGCCCCCTGATACCTGAAATTGCTCGAAAATATAGGTAAGGTCGGTAGTACCTTTACCCTGAAAAGCATTGGTAAGGGATAAATACACATAATGAAGAGTCCAGCCTGCAATGGTACTGTAAAAGGCAAGAATAACAAAAGCTGCCACAATTCCCATAATACCTACTACAGGCCAGGCCGTGCGGGGCGCAAGTTTTTTAAAGGCACCATAGGCATTGCTTTTGGTTTTGCGCCCAATGACAAATTCTGATAACATCACCGGGATCCCCAGCACCAGGACAAACCCCAGGTAAACCAAAAGAAAAGCTCCTCCTCCGCTCTCTCCCACAACATATGGAAACCTCCATATATTGCCCAATCCAATTGCAGAACCTGCCGCTGCAGCTATGATTCCAAACTTACTGGAAAATCCATCTCTTTTCCCTTGATCAGTGGTATCCATAATCACGGTGTGTGTTTAAATGTATATATTGTATTTGGTTTTTTCTTGAAAGGCTCAAAAATAAGAAAAATACTTTTAGAAATGGGAAATGGATTGCAAGGTTTTTAATTAACCGGCAAAAGGAAGGAATGGAAGATATTCAAAAGCACTTTTGTATGGTAATGCCAGATAGCAGAAAGTTTTTTTTATTGCATCGAATTAATAATGCTGCCATTATTCAGGATGATGAGCTCACCCGGTGATTTCTTTTTACGCCAGAAAGCAAGTCCGCGCGAAGCAACAGGTTCAATGATAACCCCCTGCCACAGGCTTTTACTATACATAGCATTGGTAATCAATCCTCCATCAACAATCAGTTTTGAACCGGGCTCCAGAATGATACGCGCTTCGGGCACCATCTCAAGAGTACCTTTAAGATATAAAGTCACTCCGGAAGCAACACGTATGTCCTGGTAAAATTTTTTATTGAAAGTCCATTGCTGGCTGGTTTCTACTTCGAAAGGTTCCTCAGAGTAGCCCCATGCATACTTTCGCAGACTTCTAATGGCCAGGGTCCTGTTCATACGTCCCATCTGGAGAGGTGTGATGCTCCCTGAATCACTATTGCCCCCCATAATGTTATTGGTGCATGTGGTTTGAGGATCATCAATCGGGCAGTCCCATTTCCCCTGTTGAAAACAAACATCACAGTTGGAACGTGGGTTGTTGCACCAATCCTGTTTTTCAAACCCAAACAAATCAAACAGAAAATCTGGGTGCGAAAACCTGCAGAATTCCGAATCGTAAGGGTGTCGCAGCTCAAAATTATGTCCCAGTTCATGAGCTATGTGAAGCATAAACGCCCAATAGCCATACGCATACTGATCAGCATCTTGTCTTAAAAAACTTACCAGATAGGAATCTGACTCCAGATTTCGCCCCGAAGGATAGTTGGCATACCCGGTGGCTCCGCGGCAATTGCCTGATGTAAGATGAATGTTAAGATATTGCCTTTTTTGCGGATGCTTTCTAAATACATATCGATTCAGGCGCGGCCCTGACGAACAGGTCGCTGTGTACAAGTCCGAATTGCGATAATAATCTATGGCCTTTAATTCAAATTGAATGTGGCTATCGCGCAAATAGTCAACACCTTCAATAGGGGAAGAAGGCAATGGGGTACTGTAAAATATCCTGTTTAATCTCTCTACCAGTTCATGAAGCTTATTGTTAATATATTCTTCATCGGTAAATACACCGGTACCGTCACTTCGAAGCCAGATGTTGAAAGATAGATACACAGTTTTCACCGTCCTGTTGAGAGGTTCCCCGGGAACATAGTTTTTCTGATGGGCAAAAAAATCACTTACATCAGCAAAATTTTCCGCAGTATCAGGAAATTCGTCGGCTGGTGGTGTAGATAAGGCTGAGGAAGGTGCGCAGAAAAAAATCCACACAAAGAAAACAGATACGAGAATAACTGAAAATTGGTTTATATGCTTCATAAGAAAATTTTGTATACTAATTCAGACCACTAATCAATATCCAATATCAAAAAAGATTCCAAAGCAGTAAAGTTACCCAATCCTTTTTTGATAAAAGAAGCTTTAAACCCTCTTTTCGTTTAGAAAATTCCCCACTGTCCTTATCTATTGCCGCAATGGGGCTGAAGCCCCTTTATTATTTGGGAGTCTCCCATCCGTTGGCTAAAGCCAACGGCAATGGACAAGAGTCTGCAAATCATTGATTAAAAAGAAGGGCACTGGGTATGTAGCTGCAAAAAGAAATATCTAAACAATTAAGTACACACTGAAGCTGGAAACAATGCATATTCTGCTTTGGTTATCCATTGCTCAATATATATAGCACTGCCCTTATCTATTGCCGTCAGTTTTAACTGACGGATCCAAGATGCTCACATCTTCAAGGGGCTTCAGCCCCAATTTCTCTTTAAGAATCATTGAATAAACTGATTGCAATGGGACTGAAGCCCCTTTGATATGGATAGACTGCAAGAAAGCAGGTAATTACAAAAAATATTATTTGCATTTTTAGCTTTTTTGTAGTAATTTAAATGCCTCTAATCTTTATTAGAAGCTAGCCATAGCAAAATAATACTCCTCCCGTCTTTAGTTGTTTTTCGAATAAAAATATTTGGCCATGAGCTGGAAGGATTATTTTTATTTTTCAAAAACGGAACGAAACGGAATTACCGTTGTCATTGTATTGATAGTGGCAATCATTTTGTATCCTTTCATCCTTCAAAAGTATTCTCATGAAAAGTCCTATGATTTCACCGGGTTTGAGCAAAAGCTTGTTAAGTATGAGGAAATGCTGGCCGAATACAATGCGGCAAAAAAACATATTGAAGAGACAAAAACCAGTAAAAGACCCACCTTTAAAGAAACCCGGGTGCAACTTACCCCTTTTCTTTTCAACCCCAATGAACTCACCAAAGAGGAGTTTATGGAAATGGGGTTATCTGAAAGGATTGCATCCAATATAGTAAACTACAGAAATGCGGGAGGAAAATTCCGGTTTAAGGAAGACTTTCAAAGGATATACAGCATCAACGAAACCCTATATGCTCAGCTGGAAAACTATATTGATCTTCCTTTGCGCAGCAGTTCAGTTCCTGATAAAACCGGTGCATCATCTGGTTCATCCACAAGAGAAGCTTCATCCCCAGTGGATGAAGCCACGGAACGATTCCGTTATGCAGATCTCAGGATTAACATCAACAATGCCGACACCACCGAATGGCAAAAAATTCGTGGGATAGGCCCGGTATTCAGCAAAAGGATAACCTCCTACAGGGATCTACTGGGAGGATTCTATTCCCTGGAGCAACTGCTGGAAGTATACGGAATGGACTCAGTGAGATACCAACAGATTGAAGATCACATCATTCTGGATAGCATCAACCTCCAAACCATTAATATCAACACAGCCGACTTTGTTACCCTGATCAGGCATCCTTATCTGGAGCGCAACCAGGTAAACTCAATCCTGCAGATGCGCAAACGCCATGGCCCTTATTCTTCTGTTGAGGATATTAAGAGATCAGAACTCATTGATGAAGAACTTTTCGGGAGAATTGCACCCTACCTTAGTGTATCTGACTCCCTACCGGAAATCGTCAATCGGGAAGAATGATGACAAGCTTCCTGCTTTACACTTCAAAAAACAGGAACGCGTTAAACAATATGACATAAGTCTTGTTATTAAGACAAAGACTAAATTAAAATAATCAGAAGACAAATTTTAACAATTTAATCTTAAGGACATGGATAATAAAAAAAGCTTAATGAGATTCAGTTTGATGATAGCAGCGGTGTTTTTTCTTGCATCCTGCCAGCAAACTACGGACAGAACAGACGGAAATGAACAAAGAGCTGAAGAAACTATTGAAGTCAGCGAAACAACAGAATCGCAAGTAATGAATGTAGAACAACAAATAAACTTAACTATGAAAGACGGAATGTACACATTAGATCCATTACCTTATGCATTTGATGCACTCGAACCTCACATTGACGCACGCACCATGGAAATTCATCATGGCAAGCATCATCAGGCTTATGTGAATAAATTAAATGATGCCATAAAAGACACAGAACTTGCCGGCATGAACCTGGAGGACATTTTCCAGAACATGAGCAAGCACCCTGCCGGCGTAAGAAACAACGGCGGTGGTCACTGGAACCACTCTTTGTTCTGGCAACTCCTCTCTCCTGACGGAGGCGGCCAACCCGGCGGAAAATTATTAGAAGAAATTGAAGCTCAATTTGAGTCATTTGATAAATTCCAGGAAAAATTCAACAATGCAGCAGCTACCCGTTTCGGAAGTGGCTGGGCATGGTTGATAGTAGATGCCGATGGAAAACTCCACGTAACCAGCACACCCAACCAGGACAATCCTTTGATGGATGTTGCTGATGACAGAGGAGTTCCGATTCTGGGCCTTGATGTCTGGGAGCATGCATATTATCTTAATTATCAGAACCGCAGACCCGACTACATCAACAGTTTCTGGAATGTAGTCAACTGGGCTGAGGTAGAAAGACGCTATAGTGAATTGGTGAAATAGTTTTATTGAAAGGTGATTGTTTGGTAAGCCGGTACTTTTGTGCCGGCTTTTTTTTGTGGTTTTAGTAGCTTTGCCTTTTCAGATTCGTCAGTTAAAAATGACGGCAATGAATAAGCGTAAAACAATACCATCAAAATTTATACCTCCCCATGGACTGCCGGAAAATCATACATATCGACATGGATGCCTTCTACGCTTCAGTAGAGCAGCGTGACAATCCGGCCTACCGCGGCAAACCCATTGCTGTGGGAGGGGGTGGAGAACGTGGAGTGGTCGCCGCAGCCAGCTATGAAGCCCGTAAGTTTGGTGTACATTCGGCCATGTCAGGCAAACAGGCCAAAAAGCTTTGTCCCGACATTATTTTTGCCAAAACCCGCTTCGATGACTACCGGGCCATCTCCCGGCAAATCAGAAACATTTTCCTGGAATATACGCCCCTGGTAGAACCTCTTTCCCTGGATGAGGCGTATCTGGATGTAACCCATCCCCTTAAGGGGAAAAATTCGGCCACCCTCATTGCCAATGAAATCAGAGAACGGATTTTTGCGGAAACCTCACTGACAGCTTCAGCCGGAATCTCGTACAATAAATTTCTGGCCAAAATTGCCTCTGATGTCAACAAGCCCAACGGGTATTTTGTCATCCACCCTAAAGATGCAGCAAAGTTCATTGAGAAACTGCCCATCGAACGCTTTCATGGGGTGGGAAAAGTTACTGCACAAAAATTCAAAGGACTGGGCATACACAACGGGCACGATCTGAAAAATGCCGAAATACCATTCATTATCAAACATTTCGGGAAAAATGGTCTCTTCTTTTATGACATTGCCCATGGAAACGATAAACGAAGCGTAGAACCCGACCGCGAGCGAAAATCGGTGGGTGCCGAAAACACCTATTCCTCAGACCTGCTGGATCCTGAAGAACTGAATGCAGCCATCAGGGAGATTTGCGATACGTTGTTTGAAAGATTGCAAAGGGCCGGGGTGTGGGGAATGACCCTTACGGTGAAAATAAAATATCATGATTTTATCCAGATTACCCGCAGCAGAACGTTTACAGAGGCCATCACCCAAAAGGATGAAATGGAACAAATCTCCTGTGAGATGCTGCACGAACACAGGGAAAAAGACAAACCCATCAGGCTGCTCGGCGTTACCTTTTCTCAACTGGAATTTACAGGAAACCGCGTAGGGAAACAATTAAAAATCCCTTTCAGGGATTATCCGGAAAGAGTGTAGGAAGAGGCTGTCTTAAAGAAATGGTACTACTACTAATTTAGAGGATAAGACTATATTTTGATAATAAATTAGATGCAGATCGTCCGTAGACGGAAGACCGAAGACCGAAGAGAATCCACTTCGGTCTTCTGTCTCCGGTCTTCAGTCTATACTAATTGAATCAATGCAACTTGAATTTCATTCTGCTAAAAGTGCAGTAGAACTAAAAAAATAAGACAACCTCTTTCAAAAGCTTACCGCAAGTTAAATCATTGAATTATTATCCTCTCGGTTATTCTTGAGGTGCGGCTTTGCACCACCACAAAATAGAGACCGGCAGGCAATCCCGAAAGCTGATTCAACCTGTGTAATACAGCACCGTTGTTGTCGGCATAAACTTTCTCACTCTGCATCATACGCCCCTGCAGGTCCATGACACTAATGGTTACCGTTTCGTCAGGCTGCATGTTGGAGATTCGTACGTTTACTTCTCCGTTTCGTACCGGGTTGGGATACACCTGCATCAATGACGCTACATCTTTGCGAATCTGCACGGCAACCAGCCCCACATACTCAGAAGAGCCGTCAAAATCCGTCTGCTTCAGCCTGTAATAAGAAATCCCGGTAAAAGGCTCACTGTCGAAAAGCTGGTATTGGCGCACTTCATTTACCGTACCAGCCCCGTTCACATAACCGAGTGTTTCAAAAGCAATCCCATCCCTGCTCCTTTCCACTGTAAAGAAGTTGTTATTGGTTTCGGAAGCAGTAGCCCATTCTACGAGCACCTCGGAACCTTTTACGGTTGCGGTGAAAGAGAGCATCTCGACGGGTAGGGGGTTGTTGGAGAAATTGGAGTTATCGGTGGCAAAGGTAAATAGACCTGTGCCGTCAATGTTCTCTGATTCGATGTAGCCGGAATTATCATCAAATTTATGATAAGAATGCTGCCCCTGATTTCTCCATTTATTTTCGGAGGTATAACGCCCTATCAATAGGCTTCCGGGGTCTGTAATATGGCTAAACGTAATGTCTTCATAATACAATCTGACCTTACCAAGGGGGACATTTTTATTTCCCTCTGATAACAGCTCCCAGTATTCAAGGGAACTTACCCTTTCCAGGGGGTATTCCACCTCTTCAAAGTTGGGAGTAGTTTCCGGGAAATAACGTGCTTCCAGGATAGTGCCGGGAAGCAATGCATTCTGTGGCTGGAAAGCAATTCTTGCCATGCGATCTGCTGTACCTACAGGAAATGTAAACGATCCTGCCCCTTCTTTTTGCAAAGGACCTTCAATGTAACGTGTAAAGGAAGAACCTGTAATCTGAGCAGTATTAAGCAAACGTAATACATTTAAATCAGAGGTTCTTATATTCCCGGCAAGCAATTCAAGAGTATTTGCAATCTCGGTGGTACCTTCTATGGAAAGGCCCTGGGAATTGTTTACCCTTAAAATATTAATTTGATTACTGCCGCTAAAGTCCCCAATGATTCTCTGCTCTGTAGTTCCGGCAAAGGTAATACTTGCATTATCGCCAGAACCGTTTACAAAGGTAGCTCCGTTTTCAAGAACAAGATCCCCCTGAATTGTGATGGGCACTTGATTGCTCTGGTTGCTAAAGGTAGCCTGATCTCTTATTTCAAGATTATTTGATAAGATTAGCTCCATCGCCGGCCACGTATATTCTCCGTTCCCGGAAAAGACCAACTGATTGAAATGACCATCCTGCGGCAGATAAGTTGGATCAATTGTAAAAGCATTATTGCCGGTAAATTCAAAGGTTCCTTTTCCTGCTGCGGCAAAGTTATCGTAGCGCCCCGCAGGAACAGAAGCATTTTCCAGTTTTAAAAGTCCTGCACCATCTACTGCACCCAGATAATGATTCGTGGTAGAACCAAGATCAAGTGTTCCATCAATGAAGGAACGGTAGGCAATTCGCTCATTACTCGGAACAATGATGGTGTGTCCTTCCATAATTTCAATGATATTTCCTCTTGGCCCACCGGAAGGAACATTTTCAACAGGTTCTTCATTTCCGGGAATATTCACCCATGCATCAGGTTCAGTCCAGTCAGTACTTGCACCTGTCGTACGAAATCTTAATACCCTGTCAGGAATTTCAGTTCCAGCTGTATAATCTCCGGCAATATCATTTACAGGATCAGGAAAGTCGTAAATAAAATAATTATCATTCTCCAAAACTTTTGACGTGGTGAGTGGGGTCCAGTATTCACCGGAAAGCCATGCCGGATAGTATTCTTCTTCCGTCCCTATCACGTCATTCTCGATATAATGAAAACGAAGTTCTCCTGTAAAATTAGATAACCCACTGGATTCTACCACCCAGTTGAACTGAAGATTATTAGGGGCATCTGGAGGAATGGCAACATGCATGTCATTCAGGGGCACAATGTCCAGGAAGGGAGTAGTCGGATTTTGAGTAGCATCAATTATTACCGGAGTATATTTCCCGGTAACTCCAAAGGGAACCAGAAAATCCCCAGTGCCACTGATAAAGATTCTCACGCCTGCAGCCACAATCGTTCCCGATGTTCTTATCATTTTATCAGGAGAAAACCCATTGGGACTGGTAATGGAGTTATTGGCGCCCAGAGTAAGCCTATGTCCCTGGATATCCAGCATGCCATTGGTGAAAACCAACTCGTTCTGTATTGATAACGAATTATTCAGTCTGACTCCATCGGAATTGTCAAGCTCCAGTCTTCCTACACTTCCATTACCATAAATATTCTGAAGTACAGAACCGGAAAATTTTATTCCGCCGGTGGTTCCATTGCTGAAATGAGAGGCATGGTTGACCAGGTTGCCTTTCAAATCGATTTCATACCCATTGTCGATAAGAGTACCCGATAACAGTTCAAGATCTCCATTAACGATAAGTTGTGTAAAAGACTTGTCTTCTCCTTCACCCAAACTTAAATTATTATCTACATTCATCACCAGGTTATAGAAAGAGGTGTTTCCTGATTTAACCTGAGAAACTCCATTGAATGTAACTGTCGAGCCGGATCCTAAAAAGGTTCCTTCATTGATAAAATTGCCTTTAAGAAAAAGATCGAGGCTATTGGTATCAAAAGTTTTTCCTGCCAGTAATTGCAACTCACCATTGATAGTGAGAGATTCTGAACGTAAACGAGCAACAAAACCGGTTTCACCTGCGACAACCACATTGGGCAAAGGCCGGGTAGACCTGATGGTCAGGATATTATTATTGGGAGTAGAAGAATGCCCAAAATAGATGGTTGCATTATCATCGAGCAGAAAATCTGTGGGATCTAGTAAAAAGGAAGCTTCACCGCCATGTCCTCGTGCTATGAATATTTCACCACCGGTCAACCGAAATGAGCTGTTTCCAGTCACCTCAAAAACTCCTCTCGTTGTAGTTAAAGCAGATTCAGTTCCTACCCATACAGTTCCTCC
>JAABSE010000103.1 GCA_011390575.1 Sphingobacteriia bacterium | reverse complement strand
TTCACTCCTACCTGTGGCAGGACGGCAGCACCGAATCTGTATATGATGTACAAACCTGGGGCGAATACTGGGTAGAGGTAAGCAATGAATTTGGCTGTACCTCCACGGCCACAACACAGGTTTATCCTGAGATGATGGATCTTGCCCTGGACAGCATCCTTTCGCCTGAAGCGGTTTGTGCCAATGAGCAAGAGGTTGAGGTAAAGGTGGCCATCAGAAATGCCGGCTATATGAATATTGAGCCGGGCACTGAGTTTGCAGTTTCCTACCAGCTGGATGGCATCCTGATAGCCGAAGAGACCGCAACTACTGTCAATAGCATGGATCCGGATGACGTACTATATTATACGTTCCTGCAAACTTTTGCAGTGACGAACGGACACGCACCCGCTATCACAGCAACCGTAGATTTCTGGGCAGATGAAATTGAAGATAACAACTCGCTGACAGGCACTTTCGAACTGATACCGCTGCCGGAGCCCAGTCTGGGAGAAGATATTTTCGCGCTCAACCCCACGGGTATCGAATTAACCCCCGGTGAGGGTTTTGAATCTTATCTGTGGCAGGATGGCTCTGAAGAAGCCACATATGTAATAAACAGTGTTAATTCTGCCACTTACAGTGTTACAGTATCTGACACTACAGGGTGCTTCAATACAGCATCAGTGGATGTAGTATCATTCAACCTTGCGATGGATTCAATTGTATCTCCTCACAGCCATTGCGTTCTTACTGATGCAGAAGAAGTTACGGTAAAGGTATACAATGAAGGATATGATGATTTTCAGCAGGGGCACTCCATAACTCTGGGTTATCAACTGGAAGGTCATACAGAAGTTGTGCAGGAAGACTTCATCCTGGATGCACCCTGGCCTGCCAACAGCCATAAATACTTTAGCTTTGCGCAACCGGTTAATTTATCTTCCTTCAACAACTACAACCTCTGGGGATTTGTGATTACCCCCAATGCTTTGCAGGAAACCGATACTTTGGTCAGTACCATTGAAAAAACTGCAGTACCCGAAGTAAATCTGGGCCCACATATTTATACCACACAGCCCGACACTATTGTACTGGATGCAGGCGCAGGCTTTTCATCCTATTACTGGCACGACGGCTACGAAGAACAGGTATACAATGTCTCCGATTATGGATGGAAGTGGGTATTTGTCACGGATCAATACGGTTGTACCGGCACTGACACTACCTATGTGGGCTTTTTCTCAGAAGTAGCTCATCTGGAGGCAACATTCACTTCCAGTGTATATCCTAATCCGGCCCGGGAAACAATTACTCTTGAAATGGAAAACATTCCCCCGACCGGTATCACCATGGAATTTTCCGACATAAACGGACGCGTAAGAATCCGGGAACGCCTGGAAAGCCATGCTTACTTGAGACAATCTGTTAGCATTGCAGACCTTCCGCCCGGAGTCTATTTCATCCACCTGTATGCGGATAACCTGAGAAAAACGCACAAAATAACCATACTACCATGACCTTAAGATATATAAAGCACCCCGATTAATTGTTAAATGTAATTCTCTTCAAATTTTCATCAAACGTTAATACAGGGTTAAAAGACCGGCTGCGGCCGGTCTTTTTCTTACTTGCACAAAACTTTTTGTCTGCATAGCACAATTGAAATTACTTTGATTTATTAACCTGGCAAAAAGAGTTTATCTTTTGCCGTCGTGCTTTAGCCGACGGTTTAAAGAAAGCAGTAAAAAAGAGCGCTGTGCAGCAGCCATTAGAGATGCAAGGCATTTGAGGACAGCTCAATTACTACTCTGGGTTGATTACAAATGGGACTAAAGTCCCGCTTGAAGCTTCAGGAATTAGTTCCGTCAGTTAAAACTGACGGCAATGGATAAGATGCCAGGCATAACAACGAAATTCCATCATTGGAAAAATAAGTCAAAGCAGAATCAACTGCACAAGAGATACCCACTGAATATTCATTTTTTTAATACCTTTAACGCCGAAAAACCAACGCAGTAAACTCAAATAACCATGGTAAGCAAAAAACATTTATTGATTCTCGTTGCAGCCCTTCTGTTGGCAGCATCATGTAATAAACAACCCTCTTCGTTTAACCTTGAGCAAACCAATAATCCTGAAGCACAGCACATCATTGCTCCGGGTATGAGCAGTGTAGGTCTGATACGTGATGGGCAGATATTTGTTCATTACCTCACCGAAAAGCATGAATGGATGCCGGATAATGTTTCACAATTTGAGATTCCTTCCAGAAATCAGGGCTTACTTGCCATGGGAATGGGTACCATTGCTGTTTTGCAAAAGGATATGCTGTATTTCTACTACATGGATTCCTCACATCAATGGAACCAGAGTTACGAGCTTACTATGCCCCTGCCTTCTGAATACCGAAGAATTTCTGCCATGAAAATGCCCTGGCAGCATGGAGCTGTAGCTTTGGAAGATAAAACCGGAACCATCCTGTTCTATTACCTCGATGATAACAAACGATGGCAACACGACGAGACTGCCAATTTTATCGTTCCTCAGGGTATTGATGATTATTTAATGTTAGGAGGCATGAACCTGGCGATTATATCGGACAACAAACTGGGAGTTTATGAACTTAATCTCGATGGCAGCTGGGAGTTTGCCGAAGATATGGTGCTGACCCTTCCCCACGAAACCCGGGCAGTATTGTCTTTTGAGCCCGGAGTAATCATGACTCTTACGGACAATCAGCTCTTATTCTTTGAAGTTGATTTTGAAAACCGCTACTGGATAATGGATGACACCATGACTTTTCCACTGCCGGTTTAACAATATTTTAACCTGAAATAACGCTCAGAACTACCCGTTACAAGAAAAAATACCGTCAATTTCATTACCTTTGCACTTCTTTTTTAAACCCATAAGCCTTTGATTATAAGGCTTTTTTTTATAACTTTTTTCTCCGGAACAATTATCCGGATCTTTATCATTCTTCTTTATGTGGGAATTTTTAGTAAGTTTTATCCTTCGCAATCGCTTGTTCATCCTGATCAGCATTTTCATCATAACTATTTTTATGGGATGGCAGGCCACCAAAGTAGAGATGTCATATGAACTGGCACAAATGCTTCCCGAGTCAGATTCCTCATATATTGAATACCGGAAATTTACACAAACCTTTGGTGAAGATGGCAATGTAGCTTTTATTGGTGTAGAGGACGCACGGTTTCTGGAGCTGGAAAACTTCCTGCAATGGATTGAAGTTGCTGAAGAATTAAAAAGCATAGAAGGTGTTACTGCTGTGCTGAGCATAGCCAACATACCGGAAATAGTGAGAAATGACGAAACCCGCAAGTTCGACTTTCGTCCTGTTATGCAACACACTCCTCAAACTCAGCAGGAGCTGGATAGTCTGGTTGACCGGTTGCTGAATCTGAAGTTTTATGAAGGACTTTTATTTAACAGTGAAACAGGGGCATTCATGTCTGCAGTTTCGCTTGACCGCTCGATCCTGAACACCCAGAAAAGAGTTACGCTTATCAATGAATTATATGAAACATCGCAGAAGTTTGAGGAAGCAACCGGCATAAAATTTTATTACAGTGGTCTGCCCTACATCCGGACACGCACAGCTGAAAAAATTGAATCCGAGCTTCGTCTTTTTGTTTTGCTGGCTCTCATTATTGCTTCACTGGCTTTGCTGGCTTTTTTCAGAAGCTTTAAAGCCGTTTTCTTTTCTGTACTTATAGTTATTATCAGTGTAATATGGGCCCTGGGTCTGGTGGCCTTGCTGGGATATGAAATCACCATTCTTACCGGCATTCTGCCCCCTTTGTTGATTATTATCGGGGTAGAAAACTGCATATTTCTTCTCAACAAATACCACCAGGAATACACGCATCATGGCAACAAGATAAAATCGCTGGTGAGAGTAGTGCAACGCATCGGAAAAGCCACCATGCTCACCAATGCTACCACAGCAGTAGGCTTTGCCACCTTTATCTTAACCGGAAACAGGATCCTGGTTGAGTTTGGTATCGTGGCAGCGCTCAACATCCTATTTGTTTTTATGCTTACCCTGTTTCTGATTCCTATCTTTTTCAGTTACCTTGCCCCACCCCAGACACGACACACCAAACACCTTGAAAGCCGCTTTTTGCGAAGAGCCGTAAAACGCGTTGTCCACACGGTTGTATTTCACCGCAGCAGAGTTTATTGGGCATTCAGCATTCTTCTTATTGCGGGCATCATTGGCATCACACGGCTGCATACATCAGGAAGCGTGGTGGATGACATCCCCCACCGAGACCCCATCTACAAAGACCTGCTGTTTTTTGAACGCAACATCAACGGCATTCTGCCCCTGGAAATACTGGTGGAAACCAACCGCCCCAACGGAATAACCCATCCCCGCACCCTGGCTAATATCGATCAGTTGCAGGACACACTGGCACTCTTTGATGAGCTTTCCAGTCCCCTCTCCATTGTTGAGGTGTTGAAATTTGCCAAACAGGCTTTTTATCGCGGCAACCCAGACATGTACGAGCTTCCCAACCGGCACGAACGCAATTTCATCATGTCATACCTGCCTCAAAATGAGGAGATGAATGACAACCTGGTAAGTTCGCTGGCCGACAGCACCATGCAAAAAACCCGAATCAGCGTACAAATGGCCAATATTGGTACCAACCGTATCAGGGAAATCCAGGAGCAACTGCAACCGGCCATCGATTCAATTTTTGATGCCGAAACCACCCGTGTGAGTATGACCGGTGCCAGCGTTATCTTTCTTAAAGGTTCAGGCTATCTGATCAAAAACCTGCTCACCAGCCTGATCTTCGCCGTAATTATCATTTCTTTGCTCATGGCGCTGCTGTTTAATCATTGGAGAATGATTCTTATCTCTTTGCTTCCCAATCTCTTTCCCCAGATTTTAACTGCTGCGCTGATGGGCTTTACCGGAGTTCCCATTAAACCCTCCACCATTCTGGTATTCAGCATTGCCCTGGGAATTTCGGTGGACAATTCCATCCATTTCCTTGCCAAGTTTAAGCAGGAGCTGGCTTTCAACAATTACAATATCAAACATGCCGTAATGACTGCCCTCAGAGAAAGCGGCGTAAGCATGATGTATACCTTTGTGGTTTTGTTTTTTGGCTTTAGCATCTTCACCGCCTCGTCTTTTGGGGGCACCCAGGCCCTGGGGTATCTTATAGCATTTACTCTGCTCATTGCCCTGATGTCAAACCTGTTTCTCATGCCCTCCATTTTGCTCTCACTGCATAAGCGTATCATTATCAAAAAGTTCAAAATGGAAGATGGAGATGGCAACGGAAGCTTTTCCCAAAAACCGGCAGCAAAACCACTGGCAGGAAATCCCTCCCTCCATGAGGTTCAGGTTTCAGAAGATAAAAGTAGCTCGTGAAGCACCCGGAATTTTCCCTGCTTCGGCCAAGTTTTGTTTTTGTCAGTTAATCTATTTGTTTTAACTTTACGCACGTAGCAAATAGCGATAACCTTTAACAATCCATACATTCGCATGAAGGGAATTATTCTCGCCGGAGGCTCCGGCACCCGCCTTTACCCCATTACACTGGCCATGAGCAAGCAGCTGATGCCGGTTTTTGACAAACCCATGATTTATTATCCCCTGTCGGTATTGATGATGGCAGGCATCAGGGATATCCTGATAATCTCCACGCCCCACGATTTGCCCCATTTTGAAAAATTGCTCGGGGATGGCAGCCGCCTGGGATGTAACTTTCAGTACGCCGAACAGGCAGTACCCAACGGACTGGCGCAGGCATTTGTCATTGGGAAAGAATTTATAGGCAACGACAAGGTAGCCCTGATCCTGGGAGACAATATTTTCTACAGCAACGGACTCCAGAATCTGCTGCAGGACAATAATAACCCCGATGGAGGAGTTGTTTTTGCATACCATGTTTCTGATCCCCGGCGCTATGGTGTTGTGGAGTTTGATGAAAATCACAAAGCAGTTTCTATTGAAGAAAAACCCGACAAGCCCAAGTCAAGCTATGCTGTACCTGGACTCTATTTTTATGATAACTCCGTAGTGGATGTGGCTGCCAATATCAAACCCAGTACCAGGGGGGAATTTGAAATTACCGATGTCAACAAACATTATCTCAAAGAAGGGAAACTGAAAGTAGGGATCCTTAACCGGGGCACTGCATGGCTCGATACCGGCACCTTCGACTCGTTGATCCAGGCTGGTCAGTTTGTCCAGGTGATTGAAGAGAGACAGGGACTGAAAATAGGCTGCATTGAAGAAATCGCTTACCGCATGAAATTCATCAACAAAGAAAAACTCAAAGAAATCGCCCAGCCGCTGCTCAACAGTGGATATGGCAAGTACCTGATGCAATTAATCGACGAAACAAAATAAACGACCCATTATTATATCCATGGCAAAAAAAAGGAGAATCCTCATTACAGGAGGCGCAGGTTTTATTGGCAGTTGCCTGGCAGAGAAACTTATCAGTGACCCCGACAATTATGTAGTTTTGGTAGACGACCTGTCCACCGGAGAGATGAAAAAACTCCCCCAGGCACCCCGTGACAACTGGAGGTTTGTAAAATGTGATGTCAACAACTACCGCGACATCGCTGAGGTGATGCTGGCCAATCATTTTGAATACGTATTTCACTATGCTGCCTTTGTGGGCGTAAAGCAAACACAAGCCAACCCTATCAAAGTTTTGAAAGACCTTTATGGCATCGAACATATTTTTGACCTGTGTAAAAATTCAGGAGTGAAACGCGTATTTTTTGCATCCTCTTCCGAAGTGTATGGCGAACCCGTAAACCTGCCGCAAAATGAAGAGACAACCCCCCTCAATTCCAGGATCCCTTATGCTGTGGTGAAAAACGTAGGAGAAGCGTACCTGAAATCCTACAAAAAAGAATTTGACCTGGATTATACCTGTTTCAGGTTTTTCAACACATACGGCCCCAAGCAAAGCGTAGATTTCGTGATGTCGAAATTCATTTCTCACGCCCTGAAAAATGAACCTATTCCTATTTACGGCGATGGCTTGCAAACACGCACCTTCTGTTTTATTGACGATAATGTAGAAGCCACTACCAAGGCATTTTATAGCGATGAATATGTAAACGATGTGGTAAATATAGGATCTGATTACGAAATTACTATTCTTGACCTGGCCAAACTGATTATTAAACTTACAGGCTCTTCATCCGTTATCGAGCACCGACCGCCGTTGCCGGAAGGAGACATGAAACGCAGGTATCCCGACATTACTAAAATGAGAAATCTGCTCAACAGAGATCTCTTATCAATGGAAGAGGGGATAAAAAAAATCCTTGCAGATACAAGCTATATAATCCCGGAAGATATAAATGTGTATTGAACAAGCATTCTACAGTCACTGTTTCAGATTTTATTAATGTTCAATTATTGTTTGTTTCTTTAACTGTTATCCCATTCAATCGTATCACACTAAAAAAGGTTCAGGAATGTCATCAAAACTGAAAGAATTCACAGAAAAAATCAATGGGTACATCAACTCCATTGAATTGGTTAAGCAACCCGAAGAGTTATATCTTCCTGTTGACTATTGCCTGGGCAACGCAGGCAAACGTGTTCGTCCGCTCATGGCACTGCTGGCCTGCGATATGTTCGGCGGAGATATTGAGCATGTAACCGGCCCTGCTGTAGGGATGGAGATTTTTCACAACTTTACCCTCATGCACGATGACATCATGGATGAAGCACCGCTGCGCAGGGGAAAACCATCAGTCTACAAGAAATGGAACGCCAACACTGCTATTCTCTCCGGCGACGTAATGTTTGCCATGGCCATACAGCACATTGCCCAATGCCCGCCTGAGCACCTCAAAGCCATCCTGGACCTTTTCAACAAAACAGTGATTGAAGTGTGTGAAGGACAACAATACGATATGAATTTTGAAACCCTCGACAAGGTAACAGAAGAACAATACATTAACATGATACGGCTGAAAACCGCTGTATTGCCTGCAGCCTGCCTGAAGGCCGGAGCAGTGATTGCCGGAGCATCCAAACAGGAAGCCCGGTTGCTTTATGATTTTGGCGAAAATGTAGGTATTGCATTTCAGATAAAAGACGACTGGCTCGATATTTTCGGAGATGAAGAAACTTTCGGAAAGCAAACCGGCGGAGACATCATTGCCAATAAAAAAACATGGCTCTATATCAAAGCATTTGAAATGGCCAATGAAGCACAACTTCGCGATCTGCGCAACGCCTTTACCAACCGCATTTTTAATCCGGAAGAAAAAATCAGCATGGTGAAAAACGTATACCTCCAGCTGGGTCTCGACCAGACAGCCCTGGAGAAAATGGAGGAATACAACATCAGAGCCCTTGGATTCCTGGATAAGATTGAACTTCCCAAAGAAAACAAGAAAGATCTGAAAAAGCTTGCCCAGAATCTGCTCGACAGGAAAATATAACTCCTTGAAGTAAAGGACTGTATGTTTCAGTTGGTGCTACTTCTAATTTAGTGGATAAGACTATGTTTTGATAAAATCAGATGCAGTTCGACCGTAGACGGAAGACGGAAGAGAATCTACTTCGGTCTTCTGGGCAAAGGAGACAAGGCCCGGCTAAAAATTTTGCAAAGGCACCAGGCAAAAAAACAATTAAAATAACTACCTTTGCAGGCCTTTTCGAGGGTACCCAACCACCGGAAGGCCCAACGTTTTTTGATAGGGTAAAAAATGTCCCCTGTTATGACATTTTTATTTTGGGCTTCTTTGAAAAGAAAGCCGAAATGAAAAAATCCTGTTATGCAAGAGAAATTTCCGACGCAAGTCTATTCAGAAATCGGAGAACTTGAAGGGGTAATTATCCACTCCCCCGGTCCGGAGGTAGAAAACATGACCCCCGCCAACGCTGAGAGAGCACTCTACAGCGACATCCTCAACCTTTCCGTAGCCACCAAGGAGTTTAACCAGCTCAAAGGAGTACTGGAAAAAGTTGCCACAACTTTCGAAGTGAAAGATTTGCTGTACGATGTGCTGAAAAACGAGAAGGTAAAAGAAAATCTGCTGGACAGAATTTGCCAGTATGAATCAGTTCCCTGCATCAAACCTTTTCTGATGTCGCTCAGTGAAAAGGAACTCGCAAGGCAATTGATCGAAGGAGTTTTAACACAAAAAGAGACCCTTACCAGCTTCCTGAGCAAAGAGCGATATGCCCTGCGTCCGCTGCACAATTTCTTTTTTACCCGTGATGCAGCTATTTCGGTTTACGACAATGTATTCATGGGCAAGATGTCTTCGCCGGTAAGATTGCGTGAAAGCCTTATCATGGAGGCAATCTTTGATTTCCACACCTCCTTTAGCACCAAAACCATCAGTCCGCTGCACCTAAAGCCCGACAGCAGCAAGATTACCATTGAAGGAGGAGATGTGCTGGTAGCACGGCATGATATAGTGCTGGTAGGTATTGGCACACGCACCACTCCTCAGGGCGTTGACTTCATTCTCGAACAGCTTAAGGATAAAAATGAACACCAGCACATTATCGTGCAGGAGTTACCTCCTTCGCCCGAATCATTTATTCACCTCGATATGGTATTCACCATGCTCGACATGAACAAATGCATGATTTACGAACCCGTAATCATGAAGATGAACAAATACCAGACGGTACATATCTATGCTGAAGGAGGCAAGGTTAAATCTATAAGGGAACAGGAAAACCTGCCCTCAGCGCTGAGACATCTGGGCATGGATCTCGAGCCACTGTTATGTGGTGGAGGAGATGATTCCTGGTTTCAGGAAAGAGAGCAGTGGCATAGTGGAGCCAACTTTTTTGCCATTGGTCCGGGCAAAGTCATTGGTTACGCCCGCAACTCCAAAACCATAGAAGAGCTCAACCAGCATGGTATGGAGGTTATCAAAGCCTCTGATGTGATCAAAGAAAGAGTCAACCTGGCCGACTATGATAAGTATGTAGTAACCATTGATGGCAGCGAACTACCCCGCGGAGGCGGTGGCGGCCGCTGTATGACCATGCCCGTAAGAAGGAAACATGTAATCTGGTAGCCAATGGCTACACTCAGAATTTTAGCCTCGGTTTTATCATCGGGGCTTTTTTTTTATTTGGTGGGAATGTTGAATTTAGCATGCAGATTAAAGTGAAAAGTGAAGAATGAGGAGTGAAAAGAGAAAAGTTGAAGTGTCCTAAAATACGTTTACTTTTTAGGATTAAAAATTAAGGGGCATTTTCTAAAAAAAAAGCTCGCCCTGTTTAAAATTAAGGTGATTTCGTTCTTTTTCATCAGAGTAAAATTGAAGGTTAATTCTTTCACTTATTGGAATATTTTTTAATTCATTTTCGATATTATCTGGTGTTTTTAAATCGAGATTCCAGTGAGGTCGAAAATAATTGTAAACGTATACAGATTTTTTTAATGCTCTTTGACATTCTGTGAGATTTTTTATTGAGTAACTTTTTAGGTATTCATTCTTAATTGTACCGTTAACTCTCTCTATATGAATGTTTTCGTACACAGAATTGCACATGCTGATTTTAATGCCGTAGTCATTCAGCATGGTGGTATATTTGTTTGATGTATACTGAACACCCTTGTCCGAATGGTGGATGAGATTTGTGTATTTGGCTACTCCTCTCTCTTTTAAAGCCATTTTAAGTGCTTTTATATTGGAGGACGCCTCTAAAGTATTACTTGCATTATACCCAATTATTTTGCGTGAGTACACATCCATAATCAATACCAGGTACAAATAGGATTTGAAACCAATTTGCAAATAGGTGATGTCACTGGTCCACAACTGGTTAACATCATTAACATTCAGATTGGAAGTAAGGTTTTTATAGCGAAGACTTGGAATTGATTGAGTGGTTTTTTGAAAGTTACGTTCCGTTTTAACGCTAAAACCAGCTTCAGTATAAATTTCTATAAAGAGATCTCGGCCAATTCCTTCAGGTTGAAGTAGTTTATACATTTTTTTTGCCCCCATTTTAGGGTGCATAGACCTGACAGCCAGTATGTTTTGAATGACAATTTGCTTGTCTTCTTGTTGTTTGGAAAGTCTTCTCATCATCTGCCAGTGAGCTTGCTTGCTAGTGCCTAACACCTGATATAACTCATTCATAGTAAACTGATTGGTTTTGTTATTTTCCCGGAACCATTCAATAGTTTTGGCAAATAGTTTTTTTTTATGTCAACCTCAAGTTCTTCAGAAGCAAGTTCTATAAGCTTTTGCATAAACTCAATTTCTATTTGCTTTTGACCTATAAGACGCTCAAGTTCTGATACTTGTTCTTTGTAAAAAAGGGCTTTTTGTGATTCACTTTCCATTTCTACGACAGTTTTAACATTGTTATGTTGATCACCAGAGTATTTCCTGAGCCATCTGTAAATGACCTGTGGAACAATATCATAAAGAACAGAAATCTCACGAATGGTGATCTTTTTGGTGTTGATCTCATGAACCTTTTGTTTCTTAAAATCTTCGCTAAAATAACGATAAGATTTTACTTTAAATTTGGGTTTTTTCTTATCCATATAAATATAATTAATTGGTGAATGAATAAGTAAACATATTTCAGGACAAGACAGAAGCTGGAAGCTCGAAGATGGAAGCTCGAAGCTCGAAGATGGAAGATGGAAGGAGGAAGCTGGAAGATGGAAGATGGTAGGGAAGAGGGCTAAGGAACTTCCAGCTTCCAAAGGAACTGGAAGCTTCCGGATAAAGGGCGAAGACCGTCATTAATCGCACCTGCCCCGGAGGGGCAAAATATCGATAGCATACAGGGTTATCTTCAGCAAGGGT
>JAABSE010000102.1 GCA_011390575.1 Sphingobacteriia bacterium | reverse complement strand
CAATAACGAATTAATTTATACCCTTGAAGAACCTGTCCCTGGTGCATGGGAATCTTATGTGGATACTGATGTTCCACAGGCAGGTATGTATAGTTACAGCGCCAGAGGGGTAAACAGTGCGGGAGAAGGTGTACCGGCAAGACTTTGGATATATGCCGGGGATGAAGGAACATTGATGCAGGAAACCTTTGCCGGTAATGATGGTCCGCTGCCTTTGGGCTGGCAGCAAATGGGGGATGCAGGGCACAACTGGTTTGTGAGTAATACTTCCGAAGCAGGTGGCGAAATGCCCGAACTGCAACTTTTCTGGAATCCTGTTGCGGTTGGTTTAAGTCGCGTGGTTTCCTATCCCGTTGCTTTGTCAGGGCAGCAAGAGTTGACGCTGAGCTTCAGGCAGTTCCTTGATAACTGGCCGGGTGCCAATGAAGGCGAAGTTGCAGCCATTGACGTTACGTTTGACAACGCAAAAAGCTGGACTCCAATTTGGGAAACCCTTATTACCAATGATATTTCTCAGGGTGAGTACCAGTATGAATTTAGTGTACCCTCCGGGGCCGGTTCAGTGCAGCTGGGAATTCGTTTTGAAGGAGAATCCTATAATATCAACCATTGGTATCTCGATGATTTTATCCTTACTTCCGAACCGGAGACAGGAAATGAACTGGATATCACTCTCATTTTGGAGGGTTCTCATACTCCTGAAGGAGAAACATTTATGCATACCAGTTTGAATGATGCCGGTCTGCTTCCCCTCGGTCATCCTTTTGCTCCGCAATTGCCATATTTTGGCAATGATCAGCCTGTCTGGTATTACACTGGCAGCGAAGTTGCCGAAAGTTTTCCGGAAGAAGCAGTGGACTGGGTGCTGCTGGAATTGCGGGATGCTCCCGATGTTTCCCAGGCGAATGCTGCTTCAGTTGTTTTTCGGCAGGCGGCACTTTTGCTCAATACAGGACAAGTGACAGACCTTGCAGGAGAGCCTTTGATAATTAATTTTCAACCAGAAAATGAACTTTTTGTCGTGCTCTATCATCGCAACCATCTGGCAGTGATGTCTGCACAACCGCTTCTTTTCAACGATGGTGTCTATAGCTGGGATTTCACCACTGGCATTCAGCAGGCCTTTCAGCAGGGCCAAAAACATCTGGGCAACGGTATTTATGGAATGTTTGGAGGAGATGGAGATGGCAACGGACAAATCCAAACGCAGGATAAGAACGAAGTCTGGAGTCCACAGTCAGGTTTGAGTGGTTACCATGCCGGCGATTTCGACCTTAATGGTCAGGTGCAGACCCAGGATAAAAATGAGATATGGAACCCCAACAGTGGTCAGGCATCTCAGCTACCTTCCGAATAGTATCAAGAACTGTTTTTTCTCAGGATTGATAGACCCGAAGGGGTAATCGTTAAAAGATTCCTGGTGAATAATAAATTTCTGTTTTAATAGCCTAAACCGGCAATCATTCATTGGAGTGGTTGCCGGTTTTTCTTTTTTTTAACAGTATTGTTTAGGGTTTCTGCATCGGTGTGTTTGTTGAATGTCAATGCTTTACATTCAAAACAGGTTTTTTAACCTACGCAGGTACCGGCAAATTGGCTGTTGCTTATACTTTTGGATTGGCTTAAGTTCGTAGTGCCTTAAAATGTTGTTGTTACTGCAGCAGCTATTCATCAAAAATCAGAAAAAATGAAGCTCCATATAATCGCCGGCAGAGTCTTACTTACCTTAATGGCAATGGTTTTCCTAAACCTGCAAGCGTCCGGAAACAACAGCAGTTTTTCACACCTGAGACATGGTGACACGATCACGATTCTTCTCAACGACACAGAATCCTATACGGGCACTATTGAGCGAATCAATGATGCCTCTGAGGAATCTCTTATTTTGTTCCTATCTATAAAAGATCAGCCGGATTGCTTCCTGGTGCTTAGAAGTGTACATCAAAATCTTATCGGCACATGCCAGATGGGGGGAGTGATAAAGCATGTGGAACTTCTTTACAATAAGGAAAAAAACCAGATTGTACTTAAAGAGGAATCAGATTCAGGTGCAATTTTACTCAGTGAAAGAAAAAGCCTGCCGTCGTTTTAATAAAACGACAACAGGCTTTTTTCCGGGATTTATAAAATGTGGTTAATGATTTTACCTGCCAAATAATCGCATAATATCATTGTACTGGGCAAAGATTATCAGTCCCAGCAGCAACAACATCCCAACAGTTTGTGCATACTCCATAAATTTATCTGAGGGCTTTTTCCCTACTATCATTTCATAGAGAAGGAACATTACATGGCCGCCATCCAGCGCGGGAATGGGAAGAATATTCATGATGGCGAGTATTATGGACAGAAAAGCTGTGATGGTCCAGAAATGCACCCAGTCCCAGGTTGGAGAAAAGATGCTTCCAATGGTAATAAATCCTCCCAGACTTTCGTGGTCTCTTTCCCTTACAACAAACCGAAGCTGTTTGAAGTAGTCGATGGTCGTTGCATAGGCACGTTCTACTCCGGCAGGCACGGCAGCCACCAAAGAGTACTCTTTCTTCCTGAGGTCAAAAAAGGCACTGAGATCACCCTTGGGCTGCACGCCCATCATACCGGTTTCGGGCAGGGTCATATCGAAATGGATAAGCTCACCCTCTCTGATGGCACCTACTCTTACCTCTTTACCAGCGTTGGCAATAAGATTTTCCCGAAATTCCAGGAAGTAGGGTATCTCTTCTCCATTGAGCGATACGATGCTGTCGCCAGGCTCTATACCTGCCTCAAAAGCTGCCGAACCTTCCTGCACACCATAAATGATAAATGGAATACGCTCCTGGATAAAACCGGAGCTGGCATTCCTTTCTTTCATGCTGTTCAGGACCTGACTGCCATAACCTTCAGGAATAGAAATATCGACCAGTTCACCGTTTCTTTTCACCTGGATAGTGGATGCTTCGTCGAGTATTACAGCGGAGGTAATGGTATGAAAATTCTCAATTTCGCGGTTATCAACCGATACAATCAAATCTCCATGCTGAAGTCCGATATCCTGTGCCAGAGGCTGAGCATGAATACCATATTTCAGGTTTTGTGCAGGCAGGTATTGTTCGCCTATTATGGAAAGCATGAAGATGTAAATCAATACTGCGAAAATAATGTTGAAGGTTACTCCCCCCAGCATAACAATCAATCTTTGCCATGCAGGTTTTGAACGAAACTCCCAGGGTTGAGGCGGTTGTTTCATTTGTTCCTTATCCATAGACTCATCAATCATTCCCGATATTTTTACATACCCACCCAGAGGTACCCAGCCCATACCATATTCTGTATCCCCGATTTTCTTTTTGAAAATGGTAAACCAGGGGTTGAAAAACAGATAGAACTTTTCTACCCTTGTATTAAAATAACGGGCGGTGAGAAAGTGACCGAGCTCATGAATAATGATTAAGATGGATAAACTCAGGAAAAACTGTATTACTTTTATTGCTATTTCCATTACAATCTGATATAAAATTAAATATGGTTGTTTTACTGTTTAAATATGATGTTGTTTCTTCTGTTTTGTTTGAATCAAGCGCATTTGTATTTGAATTATTGGACACAGGGTTGTTCTTTAAACCGATTCTTGCCGTATATCAATTCTCTGGCCAATAATCGGGTTTCTTTATCCGTGTGGCACAAATCATCAAACCCGGGCTGTGCAATGAACGGAATTTTTTCCATGCAGTTTTCTATTATATCTGACATCTGCAGAAAACCCACCTGGTCTTTGAGGAATGCAGACACGGCCACTTCGTTGGCTGCATTTAAAACACAAGGCATGTTTCCATCTTTTTCCATCGCGCTGTAGGCAAGGTTAAGGTTTCGGAATGTATCGCCGTCAGGTTTTTCAAAGCTAAGTTCAGGGTAATCAACAAAGTTAAAGCGTTGAAAATCTGTTTTTATTCTGTCCGGATACCCCAGGGCATATTGAATGGGCAATTTCATGTCAGGAAGTCCCATTTGAGCTTTCATAGAACCATCTTCAAACTGAACTATGGAATGTATAATAGATTGAGGATGCACAATTACTTTTATTTGTTCGGGTTTCAGGGCAAAAAGCCATTTGGCCTCAATTACTTCCAATCCTTTGTTCATGAGTGAGGCCGAATCAATGGTAATTTTACAACCCATATCCCAGTTGGGATGTTTAAGGGCATCTTCCTTTTTTACATTTTTAAGACTATCAGCTTTCATCCCTCTGAAGGGACCCCCTGAAGCAGTAAGATAAATCTGTTCGATGGGATTGTGAAACTCTCCGGACATGCACTGAAAGATGGCAGAGTGTTCAGAATCTACAGGGTAGATATTTACTCCCGCTTTTCTGGCTTCTTGTGTAATAATCTGACCGGCTACTACCAGTGTTTCCTTGTTGGCCAGGGCTATATTTTTACCCGCAGCAATAGCTCTGAGAGTGGGTTTTAATCCTGCAAAGCCTACCATAGCGGTAAGTACAATATCAATGCTGTCCAGTTCTACAATCTCTTCGAGTGAACTTTCGCCGCAAAATACTTTGATGTATAAGGGCTCAAGAGCCTCTTTTACTTGTTTGTAATGGTCCTCATTGCCTATAACTACAGCGTTGGGTTTAAATTCCTGAGCCTGACGAATAAGCAGTGAGGCATTGTTTTGTGCGGTGAGTACCTCCACCTGAAATCTTTCGGGGGAAGCTTTGATTACTTCCAGTGCCTGCGTACCGATCGAACCTGTTGAGCCCAGAATTGCAACGTTCCTTTTGTTCATCTGTCAAAATTGTTATGGGTGAATGAATTAGCAGCCATTTCCTCAGGGCCTGAAAAACAGACGAAATACTTCTGCGGAAAACCCATGTATTTGTGGTGTATTGTGATTGTTAAAGGCATAAAAGGGCTCAAAAATAATTTGAAATCAGCAAAACTGGTTTCTGTATTGTTATAAGGATTATTAGATTGTTTTCAATAGGAGTCTGTTTTCGGCATCCTAAGGGCTTAAAAAACTATATAATCTGTAGGATTGATGGGGTTGCCGTTAAACCACAACTCAAAATGCAGGTGTGTGCCGGTAGACAGCTCTCCTGAGTCGCCAATAATTCCGATTACTTCGCCTGCTCTTACATAGCTTCCTTCTTCTTTAAGCAGTATATCGTTATGCTTGTAAACAGACATCAGGTTGTTGGCATGTTGAATACCCACTGTGTAACCTGTGGTGAGTGTCCAGGTAGCAAAAACAACAGTTCCATCCAGGGTTGCTTTAATGGGAGAGCCTTTATCTGCTACGATGTCAATGCCATAATGTCTGGTGCCGGAGTTGAAATGATTAGTAATAATTCCCTGCAAAGGAGGGAAGAAGAAAAACTGTGATACGCCTCTGGGTTCAATAACGTCCATTTCTTCAGGACTCCAGTCGGAATAGGTAATATCATCTTCGATTTGGGCGCGCAAAATAGAATCTTCTCTCGAACGGGTTAATTCTGCTATTTCAGTAATTTCCTGGCTGCCTTCCATTTCAGGCATCTCATCTACCAAATCTTTTCCTTCAATAATATTGCGAATATTGACAATGTAGAGATCTTTTCTCCTTAACTCTGCATTTAATGAGTCTGCTTTCATGTTAAGTTCGCGCAGCACCTTACGGGTATTGAAATCTGCGTAGCCGGGAATGTATTCCTTCAATGGGGTGAAGGCAATCAGATAGCTGGTAGCTACAACAAGAAATATTACCAGCGTACCGAAAAAAATGAATACATTCAAACGGGTCAGTCGGAATGAAATCTTTTCTTCAAAAGTATCATCATTCATCAATACAAGCCGGTACTTATCGTGCAGCTTGGAAAAAAAACTCTTTTTTTGCTTCTTGGTTTCTGACATTGAAAGAGGTAATAATTTGAGGTTTACGTTACTTCTAAACCGGTTTGCTCATAATTAAGCTGCAAATATCGGAATTTTAATCCTTTCCCTGATATTTTTCAGAAAGTTTGTGGTTGTTAAGGGTGTTGGCCATTTTTTTCAGAAATATCTGACGAACAAAAAAAATATTTGAAAAGCACTCTAATTTGAAATAAATTTGCAAATTAGCAGTTATAGAAGCAGAGAACCTCTAAATTATGCAAATTTGAACATTCCGGTGAAAAAACTCATACATCCCCGTTTTATTGTTTATTTCTTTTTAGTTTTTCTTGGGTGGTCGTGTTCTACCCAGAAGAATACGTTTGTCAGCAGGAACTACCATAGCATTACTACCAAATACAATGGGTATTTCAATGCCAGGGAAAGTTACCGGGATGGACTGGCTCGTCTTGACCAGATGCATGAAGATAACTTCGAAGATGTTCTGAGTGTTTTCAGGTACGGAAGTGAGCAGCAGGCAAGCTCTGTTGCCGGCAACATGGATATAGCTTATCAAAAAGCCAGCACTGCCATCAGAAGGCACTCAATGAATATCAGGGGAGTAGAATACAACCGCTGGATTGATGATGCTTACTTTCTGATTGCCCGCAGTCATTATTTCAAGGGCGATCACAATCTTGCCATACTTACTTTTCAGTATGTAATCCGCCAGTTTGAAACACCGCTTAAGTATCATTCGAAAATTTGGGTAGCTAAATCGCACATCAGCTCCGGAGACTATAACAATGCACAACAAATTCTGGCCCTGGTAACAAAAAACATTGAAGAGGGATTGCTGGAGGAGGATGCAATTTTCCTTTATAATAAAGTGTATGCTGACTTTTACCTGCAACAAAGAGACTTTGGACAAGCCATTCCTTACCTGGAAAAGTCTATTGATTTGGCGCCCAACAAAAAACAAAGGGCCCGGATGACTTTTATCATGGCACAGGCTTATCATCAGGAGAGAAACTTCCCCATGGCTCAGCAAACCTATGCCCGGGTATTGAAACTGAATCCCGATTTTCAAATGGCTTTTCAGGCCAGGATCAATATGGCCATGGCCTATGATACAAGCAGCGGAGACAGCAATTTTATCCTTTCCGAACTGAAAGGGATGTTACGTGACAGCAAAAACAGGGACTTTCAGGATCAGATTTATTACGCTCTGGCGCAGTTTTCCATGAGACAAGGCAAAGAAAAGGAGGCCATTGAGTATTATAATCTTTCCCTGGAGAATCACAGGGGCAATGATTCTCAGAGAGGAATTACCTTCTTAAGATTGGGAGAGATTAGCCTCAATAACAAGGATTATATTGAGGCTTCTGTAATGTATGACAGCACGATGGTATATTTATCGCGCGAATATCCCGAATATGAAGCCGCTGGTAAAAAAAACATGCTGCTCAAAGAGCTTTCAATCAACCTGATAAGGATTGAAAGAGAAGATTCTCTGCAGCAACTGGCAGCCATGAGCACAGCAGAAAGAAACGAGATCCTGGATATTATCATTGAAGAAATTGCTGAGCAGGAACGATTGGAAAAGCAAATGGAGCAGGAAAGGGCGCAAATGCGTCAGCAAATGGCTCGCTCAGGTAGGGGACAAACCCCCGGTGGAGGCGAAGGTGGATGGTATTTTTACAATCCATCAGCCATGAGTTTTGGGCGCAATGAATTTTATGCCGAATGGGGTGAGAGAGAACTGGAAGATTTATGGCGTATCAGCAATAAAAGAACCATGGCTTTTGGAGATATGGGCGAATTTGACATGGAAGATGGGGAAGGGTTGGACCCTTCCGGAAAAGTTACACGCGCCAGTTTGATGCAAAACGTGCCTACTACACCTGAAAAGATGGAAGAATCGAATGCCCGGATGGCGCAGGCATATTATAATGTGGCTATGATTTTCAAAGACCGTATGGATGATCGTCCCAATGCTGTACAATATTTTGAAACCTTGGTAAACCGTTTTCCTGAAAGTGAAAAGAAACTTCTCAGCGCCTATTTTCTCTATACCTTGTATACAGAAGCAGGAAATACTTCGCGTGCTAACTTTTATAAGAGTATGATCATTAATGATTATCCCGATACTGATTTTGCCATGATTTTGTCTGACCCCAATTACCGTGAGAATATTACGGCACGGGAGAACAGGGTTAAAGATTTGTATGCCCGCGCTTACAATGCTTATATAACGGGAAATTACTCCCTGGCGATGGACCTGGCGGAGCAAAGTCGGTCGGATACTCTGGAGGTTACGCGAGAGCAGTCAGCCCGTTTTTCTTTCCTCAAAGCACTTGTTTTAGCTCGCTCAGCAGAAAAGGAAGCATTGATAGATCAACTCAATTTTGTTGCGGATAACTATACAGATACAGAGGTTCACGAGCCCGCGACCAACCTGCTTGCCTACCTGGGAGGAGGAGCACCCGGTACCGGCGATAGCACCGGGGCTGCAGAAAGAGGCGAAAGAGGTTCTGAGCGTGACGTTTCCCGCCGTGAAGTTATCGACCCTCAGGATGCCGTATTCTCATTTAATCCTGATGCTGTCCATTTTTATGTTTTGCTGGTCAACACAAAAGATTTGCAAATCAGACAGCTAAGAAATGAAATCACCAATTATAACAAGGAGGAATACGAAAAGAATAACCTGAACATGAGCACCCTGTTTTTTGACCAGAACAGGCAGCTTATAACCGTAACCAACTTCCCATCAGCAAGAGAGGCATTATTATATGGGGCACAGGTAAAAGAAAGTCTTATACAAAAGGAATACGATACAGATGCATTTGATGGCTTTGCGATCAGTGTTGAGAATTATCCCCTGTTTTATCAGGACAGGAAGCTGGAAGAATATCTCGACTTTTTCTCTCGTGCCTATGGTGATCTTGAATAAAAATCTTTTGTTTAGTGTATTTTTATTTTACTTTTGCCATAAATAAGCATCTTTTTCACAAATTGTTGTCGTTCATCGTATTTCGTAATGCAGTAAGTGGGTTTGTTTAAGATATCATCTTCGAAAAAAGATGGCAATTTCAACAATTAGTTTTAAATTTTCAGGAAAAAAATAATGTTTGGTAATAAAAAAAAGACGGATAAAACAATGGCTAAAAACAGCGAAGCAGAACACACGTCCATAAACCTCATTGGAAATGGTACAACCATAAAAGGAGAAGTAAAAAGTAATGGAGACATCCGCATTGATGGTACCCTTGTAGGACAAGTTTACTCCAAAGGAAAAATTGTAGTAGGAAATACCGGAGTAATTGAAGGTGAGATTTATTGTCAGAATGCTGATTTTTCGGGCAACATAAAGGCCAAAGTAGAGGTTTCAGAACTGTTAACCCTGAAAGCTACTTCACGCCTGAGAGGAGAAATTGTAACCAATAAACTTGCCATAGAGCCTGGTGCCAGATTTACAGGTACCTGCACAATGGACAAAGAGAATACCAATGTGCCAAATACGCCTCCACGGCCAGAGCAACCTAAAAAATAATTTCTAATAAATAGAGTCTGCCGGAATAAATATCATATTTATTCCGGTATTCTTTTTAAAGGATACTTTCATTATCAGCATTATGATGTTTCCATTAAAATCTATTGTCAGGCTAACATTGATCTCTGCTTTACTTTTTGGCATAACACTGCTCTTTTATTTTTATGCTCCGGAGAGAATGATAAGCGACAATCTGTTGTTTATTGTACCGTTTTTTTATCTGGTGCACCTTATCAGCAGAATAGCTAACGAACAAATGGAAAAGAAAGAATCAGCTCCTTCCAAAATGTTTTATCTTGTTTCTTCAGGCATAAAACTGATGCTTTACTTACTGATTCTCATATTGTACGGTATCTTTAACAGAAATGATGTGGCACCGTTCTTTTTGAGTTTCCTTCTGTTTTACCTTGTTTTTACCTTCATGGATGTAAAACACATGCTGGGGGAAACTTCTAAGTAAAACACTTAATTTTTGTTCTGAAAACAAAGCCTCCCTTTTGTTAAAGTTTGATTGTTAGATTGTTGTAAATGATACATATCAAAGTAACCCTTAATTGTTCTATAAAACATGACAAATAGGGGTTCTACTGAACGTTGAATTAGAAATAATTTATAAATTGCACCATCAAAAAAATTAAAATCCAAAGATGGTAATCGAAGGGAGTCATTGTTGTAAAAGTTTGCCAAAAGGCAAAATTCTGGTCTTGTTTGTGGTATTCTTTTTTGCCATGGTTATTTCGGCAGGTGCAGAAACTACTGCAATCAATGAGGAACAACCACAAAGTGAAAAAAAATTCGATGCCGGAAAGGTCATCATAGATCATATTCTTGATGCCTATGAATGGCATATCGCGGATTACGGCGATACGCATGTCAGTATTCCTCTCCCTGTTATTTTAATGTACGAAGGGAAATGGTATTTCTTTCTATCCAGCAAATTTCATCACGGGAAGGATGCTTATAAAGGTTTCAGAATAGCTTCAGATGGACCTAAAAGAGGAAAGATAATCAGAGTGCTTGAAGATGGCACAACCCCTGATCCCGATGCCTCCTTTCTGCTCGATATTTCAATTACCAAAAATGTTTTTTCTATTTTTATTGCCTCTGCATTGTTATGCTGGTTGCTGATTGGCGTAGCACGAAGATACACCCACTGTGGACCCAACAGGGCCCCGCGGGGTTTGTCAGGTCTTCTGGAACCCCTCTTCCTTTTTGTGAGAGATGATATTGCCAGATCTGCCATCCCCGAAAAACAGGTCGATCGTTTTCTTCCCTATTTGCTTACCTTGTTTTCCTTTATCTTTTTCAACAACCTTTTGGGACTTGTTCCTTTTTTCCCTGGTGGTGCCAATGTTACAGGAAGCATCAGTGTTACCCTCACCCTGGCGATGTTTACATTTTTCACCCTGCATATTTTTGCCAACCGTGAATACTGGAAGCACATTTTTAATACCCCGGGCGTTCCCTTCTGGCTCAAATTGCCCATTCCTTTGATGCCGGTGATTGAAATTGTGGGTGTAATAGTGAAACCCGTGGTTTTGACCTTAAGGTTATTTGCCAATATTACAGCGGGTCATATGATAATCTTAGGGTTTGTAAGTTTGATTTTTGTTTTGGGTTCTTCTGGTGTATTTATGGGCTTTGCCATATCTCCTTTGTCAGTGATATTCGTCATATTCATGAATTTTCTGGAGTTGCTGGTGGCATTCATCCAGGCCTATGTGTTTACCTTTTTCAGTGCCATATTTTTTGGTATGGCGGTGCCCGAAAAACATCATTAATGAATAATTTTTTCTTTTTGTCCATTTTACGTTAAATAAAAATTCAGAAACTATGTTAGATTTATTTGTATTATTACAAGCGTCAACGGCTGAAGCTGCTGCCAGTTATATGAAAATGGGTGCTGCCCTTGCTGCTGCTATTGCAGTTATCGGAGCTGCCTGGGGTATTGGAAAAATCGGGAGAGCAGCTCTTGAATCCATTGCCAGGCAACCTGAAGCAGCCAACGATTTGCGTTCTTCCATGATTGTGGCTTCTGCACTTATTGAAGGAGCGACTTTCTTCGCTATCGTAGTTTGTCTGTTGGTTCTTTTTGTTTAGCCCAGAAGGTTTCAGTTTATGGCTGAAACCTTATATGGCTTTTTTGGAAGAAAAGGTGTAAACAGAATAACTTCAGGGCAGGTGGAAGTAAATAATTTCTTCTTATGTTGCGTATGAGATGCTTTTTACTGCAGACGTTTTTATTCCACAGATTGCTTTAAGCGAATCTACTTTATTTATGCTGATTGCGTTTAATTTTAATTATTAAATTATGGAACTTGTAACGCCCGGCTTGGGGCTTATTTTCTGGATGTCCCTCTCTTTTGGACTGGTTTTGATTATTCTGCGCAAATTTGCCTGGAAGCCTATATTAGGAACCATCAGGGAAAGAGAAAATTTTATAGCAGACTCCATCAGGCAAAGCAAAAGGATTCAGCGTGAGCTCGCAGAGCTGGATGCTACCAAAGAAAAACTTCTTCTACAGGCAAAAGAAAAGGCCGATGAGGTGCTTCGGCAGGCAAAACTCGACGGGGAAGAGGTAGTTAAAAAAGCTCAGGCCCAGGCACGCAAGGAAGCCAGTAAGATTGTAGAAACTGCCAAAAGCAGTATCCAGGCAGAGCGTAAAGCGGCTGAACGAGAGATTAGAG
>JAABSE010000101.1 GCA_011390575.1 Sphingobacteriia bacterium | reverse complement strand
CAGGACGGATTGTTCCAGTATGATTACTCTGACCTGGAAAACATTGTTCTCCTGAGCCATATTGTGGTAGAAAACACCAACCAATAATCCCAATCCCATTAAACTTACACGTAATTCAATGTTAAACTTTTAAATGCTAAAAAATGATGAAACGAATGAAAATGTTCAGCGCAAAATTGGGACTGGTGCTTTTACTTGCAATCCTGACAACAGCATGTGAAAAGTCAGATGTTCCTGAAACGGATGATCTTAAAAAACAACCGGGTGAAGCATATACCTATGCTGCCATTTCTGAAATAGAAATCCCGGATGTTATTGAATCAGGGGTTCCGGCTACTTTTGTGGTAACCTATGAGAAACCAACCCCCTGTTATGAATTTAAGCAATTGCAACTGCAGACCGAAGGAACTACAACGATTGTCTCAGTTACCCTGCTTAATGATACGGATGCTTTTTGCATGCAGGTTATTGAACAGGAAACGACGCAGTTTACGCATACTTTTCCTGCGCCGGGAAACTACTACCTTGAGTACATGTATTATGATGAAATAAAAACCATCCAACTCAGGGTTCAATAGTGATTTGATTGTACTTTTGAACAATCAATGAAAAGTTTACCCGGGAAAAGATCATAAGTGTTGAATCATAGCGAATACACAGATTCAGAGATAATCAAAGGATGCAAAAGAGGCAAAATCCGGTTTCAGGAATTGCTTTACAGGAAATTTTATGCCTTTGCCATGTCCGTGTGTATTCGCTATAATCCCAACAGGGATGACGCGCTTGAGGTGCTCAACGACAGTTTTATGAAGCTATTTGATCATGTTGATACGTACGATGAAAATAAACCTTTCAAAAGCTGGTTCAGAAGAATCCTGATCAATACGTCCCTGGATCGCTACCGGGAAAATAAAAGATTTCGCATACATGCAGAATACGAATTGTCAGAACCCGAAATAGCTGTTGAGTTTGATAATAAACAAAAACTGGATGCAGAAGAAATCCTGTCCTTGCTGGCAAAGCTTCCGGAGCAATACCGTGTAATATTTAACCTTTACGAAGTGGAAGGGTATTCACATGAAGAGATTGCAGGAATGATGGACATCGCACCCGGTACATCGCGCTCACATCTGAGCAGAGCCAAAGCTTTACTCAGAAAAAGTTATTCAGAATTAAAAAACAAACCTTATCATGAAGCCATTTGACGATAAATTTGCCGACAATGTGAGGGAGGTTTTTGATAATTATCGGGAGCCTGCCGATGAACAGGCATGGTTGCAAATGAAGAGTCGTTTGCAGGGTAAACAGCGCACAAAAAAGCTTATCCCCCTGTACTTTTTGAGGGCTGCTGCTGTCATCCTGCTGTTACTGGTGCCTGCCTTTTTGTGGATGTATCGTCCGGGTTCGGAGTCTGCCATACAAATGGCTGAAGAGGTTCAGTACAGGGAAACAGATGATGTTGATGAGGTTGTGTTTCAGGATGAAATAGTAAGCCCTGAGCAAGCGGGTAAAGATGATCCAAAGGCATCCGAAAAGCAAATGCTGGCTTCCGTGCCGGTTGATTTTACAGAAACAAAGAAAGCCGGTACCCGGCATCAGGAAGATGAACTAGTTCCTGTGTCTTCAGAAGATGTGGCAGAGACTTTACCTGAAGCTACTTCTGAAGATTTGATTGCCGCAGATTTAGAGGTTGAAAAAGAGACACCTCCAGAGGAAGTTGTTTCAACATCAGAAGAAATGAATGCTCCCAGCCAGCCCGTATACACCGAAGAAGATATTATTCGCGATAACCTGGCATGGCAGGAATTATCTGCCACCAGAGAGTCTCACATTGAGGTTGCGGCGGGTTCCATGAAAACCTGGTCTCCCGGTGAGGTGGCAGGGGGCGTGGGGTTCTCAGCCGGAGTGGCGCGTCTGTGGGATTTGGGAAGCAACTTCAGCTTTTCCGGTGGGGGTGCATTGGTATATAACAGAATAAATCTCAATAATACCAGTTCTTCTTTTAACAGTTTAAGGAATGAGGATTATTACACTCCTGGTAATATTAGTATTGATGGAGCAGAAAACATTCATATACTGGACGAGCAGGTGGTTACCGATATGGAGTTTCTGGCTATTGATTTTCCGCTGAATTTCAGGTACAAAGTAATGGAATCCACCAGCAAATCATTGTATGTTTCAGCAGGATTGTCTTCGTTTCTCTATTTGCAGCAAAGCTATACCCAGCAGACTGAATACCTGGCAGAATATACGCATGCCAACTTTTCGGGTACCAGGACCCAGTCAGTAGAAACTACTGTCAGCAATGATGTAAGTCCTTTTGGACGGTTTGATTTGGCCCGGTTTCTGAATATTTCCGCGGGCTATGGTATTCAAAGGCGTAATTATTCTTTTGTTATTGAGCCTTACGTTAAACTGCCGGTCACTGAAGTTACCAGCCTGAATATGAGCATAGGCATGGCAGGAGTGTCCCTGAAATACAAATTTGGGGAATAAGAATAGCACGAAGTTGAAAAAAAAGTAATTTTGAGCATAGGGTAAAATCCACTTTTAGGGGTCATAAAAGTGTAATCATTCATTAAAACCCTTTGCAACATGAAAACAAATAGAATTATCCTTTCCGTATTAGTGCTGTTATTTCTTTTACCAGCCATAAGTGTGTCGGGTCAAACTGAAAGTGATTATTACACTATCAGGGGTACTGTACGCGATGCAAAAAGTAACAAACCGCTTCCCCATGCCTCAGTATTCGTTTCAGGAACCTACATCGGTACTGTTGCCAATGCCAATGGCTACTTCTCACTCAGGGTAAGAAAATCAGAGAATCTCGAGACTTTTCGCATTTCTTATCTGGGCTATTCCCCCAGGGATTTATCCTTTAAAGAGTATTCAGACAAAGAGACTGACTTTTTGATGAAGGTCCATTCTGTCCCTTTGCAGGAGGTGATAATCAGGCCTATAGATGCCCGTGAATTGGTGTTAAATGCGTTGGGAAAAGTGGAAGAAAATTATCCACAGGAGGAATTTATGCTGACAGGCTTTTACAGGGAAGCCATAAAACAGCGCAATGATTATATTTCTATTGCAGAAGCAGTGGTAGATATAAGAAAAGAACCGTATGACACTTACACAAAAAATGACCAGGTGCAATTGGTCAAAGGACGAAAAAGTGCAGATGTGAAAAAAGCTGACACCCTTTTGGTTAAGCTGCAGGGTGGCCCACAGGTAGCATTGCTGGTGGACTTTATTAAAAACAACAACATGGTAGTTTCTCCCCCCACAGTAGATTTTTACGAATATGAGCTGGTCGATTTGGCTGTTATTGATGGTAAAACACATTATGTTATTGGTTTTACACCTCGTGTTATAATGCCTTATCCGCTTTTTATGGGGAATATTTATATTGAAAATGAGAGCCTTGCTATCACCATGGCTGATTTCAGCATGGATTTATCCGACAGAAAAAAAGCAAGCAAGCAGTTTATCCAGAAAAAGCCTGCCCGCCTGAGATTTACCCCCACCCATACCCGCTATCAGGTTAGGTTTCAGGAAATTGATGGCAAGTACTATCTTAGTTATGTAAGAGGAGATGTGGAATTTTTCGCCAACTGGAGAAGAAAAATTTTCCGCACCAAATACGCTCTTATGTTCGAAATGGCTATTATGGATCGGTCTAACAAGGAATTGAGGAGCTTTGCCAGAAAAGAAGCTTTCAGAAATAAATCCATTCTTGCTGACCTGGTTTCGGAGTATTTTACCGACGATTTCTGGGGAGGATACAACATCATTGAACCGGAAATGGATATTGAAGAAGCGGTTAAAAAGCTCAACCAGAAACTAAGTGAGGCAGAATAGCTTATTCAATTAATGTTTCAGTATTCAGTAAGCAATGACTAGAAAAGAGGCTTTTGTGGATTCACCTGCCATTCCTGTTGAGGAGAGAATTAAAAAGGGTGAGATTTCCGCGTTTGAAAATGTGTTCAGGGAGTATTATGCTCCCTTAACACATTATGCCAACGGAATATTGAAAGACATGGAAGCCGCAGAAGAAGTAGTTCAGGATTTCTTCTATGTTTACTGGAAGAACAGAAGTGATATTGAAATTAAAACCTCGCTCAAATCCTACCTTTATCAATCGGTTCGAAACAATGCCCTGAAAGTAATCAGGCATGAAAGTGTGAAACAAAAGTATGCAGATAGGTACATGGAGGTAGCCAGGGGTTCCCACGAAGATAAGAACCCTTATGAAATGAAAGAATTACAAACTCTTGTCAATGATGTTCTTGCCCGGCTTCCCGAAAGGTGTAGCAAGATATTCTGCATGAATCGTTTCGACGGGTTAAAATACAGGGAAATAGCGGATCAGCTTTCTGTTTCTGTGAAAACTGTGGAAGCCAATATGAGCAAGGCATTGTGGGAGTTTCGAAAAGCACTGGCCCAATACAGGGTGTAATGAAAAACAAGGTACTAGCTTCAAAAATTAGCCGAAAAGAAAGAAAAACTTTTAAAATTATACCGATAATCAATTTGCCAAATTCTCTTACAATACATAGCGTGTGATGAACGAAAATAAAATAAATACAACATTTCTCGAAGATACTGCACGGTATCTGTCTGATGAGATGACTGCCCTCCAAAAGGCTGCATTTGATAAGAAAATACAGGAGGATGCTCATCTGCAAGATGAATTTTTGCAATTGAAGCATCTTTGGGAAAACATGGGACATGCAGCTGAAAAAAGTGTCCCTGAAGTAGATACCGATAAAGCATGGAATCGTTTTACCCAAAGGCTCGAAGAGGATCATAACACATCACATCACAAGGCCAGAGTCTTATCTTTTCCCCATTGGTTAAAGTGGGCTGCTATTCTGATTTTTGTTGCCGGGCTGGCGTCTTACATTGCTCTGCATACCAACCAGAGCCAGCCGGAAAGACTTGCTTTCAGGAACAATGATATGAACCTGACAATGGTAAAAACCCTTGAAGATGGCTCCTTGATATACCTGTCCGAACTTTCCAGTATCGAATTTGACCATAGTTTTAATCAATCAGAAAGAAACGTATTTTTGTCTGGGGAGGGCTTTTTTGATGTAACCCATAATCCTGAGAAACCTTTTAAGGTGCATACAAACCTGGCAAATATTGAGGTGATGGGTACCTCATTCAATGTTAAGATGATTGACGAGAATTCAATGGAACTTTTTGTTGAATCAGGCAGGGTAAAAGTGTCTTCACTAAAAGGAGATAAATTTTTCATGGTGGAGCCAGGCGAACTGCTTATATCCAGAAATGGTAAAATGGAGAAGGTTGTTAGTGAGGATTATAATGTGCAATGGCGGAAAAACCTCATTCATTTCAAGGATGAAAACCTGAAAAATATTCTGTATGTGCTGAGCAAAACGTATGGAACTTCGCTTATTGCAGATGAGGAAGTTAGCCAGAGAAAGATGACGCTCACCATATACGATAGTGAAGTGCACACCATTTGCGAGTCTATTGCACTATCTTTATCCGTAAATTATGAGGTGCAGGAAGATTCAACGATTGTATTCAAAAGCCGCCATTAAATCCGGAATTAGGAACTTTGGTGTACTGTAAAATTCACGAATTTGAATTTTGTGAAGAATAGACCTCTCACTTCCTTCGAGGAGACAAGCTGCTAAGGATCAATGGGGTGGTGGAAGTTCTTGTCATTTTGACCGGAGGGAGAAATCTAAATAGTTTAACTTAACAGTAATTTTTAGGAACCCAAATCTTCAAGCTGAAAAAATAACCGGCATGCATCCAATCAGAAATAAAATAACAGTAGTATTCTTTATCTTATTCTTTGCTTCTGCCGGGTTTTTGTTTGCAAAGCAAACTCCAAAAGCTGAGAACACGATAAGAATCTACAGCCGTAATCTTACTTATTTTGAAGTCTTTCGGGAGATTAGCCGGCAAGCAGATTATTTTTTTATTTACGACAGCCAGCTCATAGAAAATGACAGAAAGTCCAGTATAAAGCGGGGGGAGCATAAGTTATCAGGTCTGCTTGACGAGCTTCTCAGGGATACCGGACTAAACTATCAATTTGTTGAAAAATACATTATACTCTATAGACCTGATATTAGCAGGGATACAGGTGAAGCAGAAATAACGGATTCAACAAATGAGTATTATATTGTCAGTGGCCGTGTAATTGACGCCTCTTCGCGACAGCCGTTGCCCTTTGCTACGATTATTCAGGAAGGACGGGGCAGGGGGATTTCGACCAATCTGGAAGGTAATTTCAGTTACAAGGTACCTGCTGAATATTATAATGACACGCTCAGAATTTCCTGCATGGGATATTCGCCACGAAATATCCCCCTGCAATTGCTTACTGATGGAACCATAGATATTTACATGGAGATTGAACCGGTTTTTTTACAGGAAGTTGTGGTTACCGGCTACGATCCTAGTAGGGTGCTGCTCGAAGCTTTAGAAAAGAAAGAGTTTTTATATCCTGATTTTCCTGCTATGCATACCAGTTTCTACCGGGAAGGTGTATTTAAAAAAGAGGAATTGGTCCGTTATTCAGAGGCCGTTTTCAACATTTATAAAACTGCCTACAGAGGCAATGTTCCTGATCAGGTTCAACTACTCAAATCAAGAAATTATAGCAACGTAAATGCAGAGGATTCTCTTTTATTGAAACTCAAAGCAGGGGTAAAGGGTATTCTTGAGCTGGATGTTATGAAAGCCCCACCCTATTTTCTTTCATCCGATAACGTATCCAATCTCGTCTTTACCTCTTCCGGATATACCCTCCATAATGACAGACTGGTTTATGAAATTTCATTTGAAAATGCAAAGCATGCCACTGACGATATTTATCAGGGCACTATTTATATTGATAAAGAAAGTATGGCTATTGTACAGGTAGATTTCAGTGTTACCGATCAGTTTTTGCGGACCAACCAGAATAATTTTCTTGTCCGGAAAAGCAGACAGCACAACACCCGAATTCAAAGTATTGATTATTCGGTAAAATACGATTACTATGACGGGAAATATCATATAATGCATGTAAGAGGAGACCTTTATATGCATATAAGGGAAAAATACAAATGGTGGGGCAATAGTTATAAGGTCATTTTTGAAATGGCCACCATGAAAGTTGAAACCCAGGATGTAAAACGATTTCGTTATCGCGACAGGCTAAAGACCCAATCTATCTTTTCGGATGAGAATTATTCTTATGATGCCGATTTCTGGGATGACCTGAATTTTATAAGCCCTGAAAAAGAAATTCATGAATCCTTAAAACGCATCAGTGCTCAGATAGAAAGTATTGAAGAGAGATAGAGGGGGACGGTTTTAATGTTACTATCGATAAACATCATCCGTATCTGAAGAATCATTTGCCTCATTCTGTTCTTCCGTAGGTTCTTCATTTATCAGCAAAACCTGCCATGCTTCAACAGGTATTAGTCTCAGGTTTGAAGACTTTTGTTGTGCGGCCTGACGGGGTTGTTGTCTGTTGCGGTCCCGATCTGAAATGTTGGGCCTTGTAGCTACACCCCCTCCGCCTTGCGAACCGGCCAGTTGCGCCTGATGCAACTGCGAAACAATGCCAATACTGATGCGCTGCACTTCTTCTCCGGAAACCCCCATCTGGTCAAAAGCAAATCGTATCTGGTATACCAGTTCATTGTTATCATCCAGAAAAAGCTTCACTGCTTCTTCGCCTGCAAATCTGGTGCCTTTGGTGTCTGTAAGAACGGCCTCACGCATCCTGATGGCTTCTACCCACTGTGATGGGTCAAATATCGGTGCTGGCTCCAGTGTGTCTGCCGGTTGCGCTTTTTTCTCTCCATTGGAGGCTTCCTGTCTTCTGAGCATCTCAGCCCTTGCGGCCGGGATGGATACCCCAAACTTTTGATTTTTCCGTGCCTCCGGATCAAAGAATACACTCATCCCATTGATAATGACACTTCGTATGGCCAAGGGATTGGAAATGCGTATCTCAAACAAGATGCTGTCTGCATTGTGAATACTTCTTGTTTTCACCAGGCTGTCAGGCATAAAAGTAAATCCCTGTAGCGAATCAGACCTCATTGCACTCTGTTTTTCAACAGGATAACTGCTCCTTACAGTACCCGGGGTAACCATGGTAGATTTACAGGAATGGAAAGTAATCAGGGCCACCAAAAGAATGAGACCGGTTATATTTTTTCTAATATTCATAAGTGAATACTTATTAATGATTTGGGTATCTTTTTTTTGCAAAGGTAGAACTAAAATACCACATCAAATTGCATTCCACAGATGATTTACCAATTATCCTTTATCAAATATTATGGATTAGGAGGGGTCATGCTTTACCATGGTGGCCAGAACTTCTGCCCATTGCTCTGAGTCATTGAGGCTCTCAGTCCATCCGAAAGTTTCTCCTCCATGATAAATAAAGATTTCACGGTATTCTTCTCCAATCTCCACAATGGTTTCCAGGCAATCGGTTACAAATGAAGGGCTTACCACCAGCAGGCTTTTTATTCCCTGCTCTGCTTTTTCTCTGATAGCTACATCGGCAAAGGGGTTGAGCCAGTTTTTGGAAAATCGGGACTGGAAAGCGGTGGAATACTGCTCAGGGCTTAAGTTCAGCTGCTCTGCAATCATCCGTGTAGTGGCATAGCAGGTGGCATGATAGCAGAAAGCGTTTTCAGCATTGATTTTGGTAGTGCAATTGAATTGTGAGCAATCTTTGTTCTGATGAGTCGCATTCGCATGGCTTAGCGGAAGACTGTGATAGCTGAAAAGCACATGCTCGTATTGCTCAGGTTGCATTTCTCTGACCTTATCGGCAAAGCTTTCAATAAATCCGGGATGCTGGTAAAACTGGCCCATTATCCTAATCTGTGGTGTCACATTCCACTTTCTGATTTGGCTCAATGCCAGTTCTATGGCAGATCCGGTTGTAGATGAGGCATACTGAGGAAACAATGGAAAAAGGATTATTTCAGAAAAATTCTTCTTCTCAGCTTCCTTTAAAACACCTTTCAGCGAGGGATTGCCATAACGCATGGCGGTAAGGACCTTGTAATCACTGCCCAGTTTTTGCTGAAGTTTATCTCTCAGGCTTTGAGATATCCACAGCAGGGGAGAGCCTTTTTCGGTCCATACTTTCTGGTATAGTTTGGCTGATTTGGGGGCTCTGAAAGGGACGATGATGCCGTTTACCAGCATTTTGCGGGCAAGGGTGGGCAAGGTAATAACCCTGCCATCTCCCAGAAACTCACGGAGGTATCTTCTTACTGCCGGCACAGATGGCTCATCGGGCGTACCGGTATTGATGAGAATAACCGCTTTTTTGTTCATTTCTATTTGTTGATTACCTGTTCTGCCAGCATTTTTCCCTGCTTAGCCCTGTCGGCCATGCCGATACCATCGCGCATGTTACCTCCCAGCAGCAATCCCGGGTATTTTTTCTCTATCTTTTCGATGGTTTCAAATCGCACACCGCTGCTCGCTTCGTATTGGGGTATGGCATGCTGGTAGCGGGTTATTTTAAATAGTTCGGGATTAAAGTCCGGTAATTGCATCAGGTCCGAAATTTCCCGTTTTATTACCTCTTTGACCTGTTCGTCGGTAAGTTCACTGATTTTCTTATTTCGGATGCCTCCCATGAAAATGGTTAGCAGAGCACCCTTTTCAGGGGCACGGTTCTCAAAAAGGGTAGACATAAACAGTACTCCAAGTACATCTCTTTTTTCCCTGGACGGAATCAACCCTCCGAAACCATCCAGTTCCATGCCTTTCCAATGGCTGAATCCCAGGGTTACTTCTGTGATTTTTGCATATTTCAGGTTGGTGATCTTTTCCAGATCTGTTTTTTCCAGGAAAGGAAAGCTTTCCTTCAGCTCAAAGGAACCCCCGGTGAAAATAACATGATTAGCAAGCACCGCATGGGTTTTTCCTTCAGCGGACCAGGAAATACGAAAATTCTCTCCTTCTGGTTGTACCGAAAGATCTGAGATGCTGAAGCGGAATTTTTCTTTGCCGGCTTTTGTGTAAAGCGCCCGGGCAAGATTGCTGAGACCTCCTTTGGCAGAAAATACTTTGCGGGTGATTTTCTTTTCGGCTTCGGTCTTTTTCTGCATTTGTTTTTTGATGGCACCTCCGATGAAGCTGCCATAATCCTGCTCCAGGTTGTAAAGTTTGGGCAGGGCATATTTGGGGATAAGAATGTCGGGGTCTCCGGCGTAAACACCAATAATAAAAGGGTCAATGGCATAATCCAGGAAGCTTTGGCCCATGCGTCTTTTTACCAGTTGGGAAAGGGTTTCATGGGGATTTTTTCCTTTGCTGCGGAAGGGTTCTCCCAGCAGCCGGAATTTATCCTTCAGCGTGAAAAGCGGTGTTTTAACTCCGGCCATGATGCCTGAAGGCAAAGGCTCCCATTGCCCGTTTTTCAGGATGTATCTTTTTTGTGCTTTCTCGCTGGCAGTCTCAAGCTCACAAAGTCCCTGTAAATCTTCAAACAACTCCACAATTTCACTGCTGCCGACGACCCCGGTGTTGGGACCAACTTCATACACAAAACCATCCTCTGTTTGGGTTTGAATCACTCCTCCGGGCTGGCTATTGCGATCGAGCACCATGAAATCTACTCCCGCTTTGTTCAGGTAATGAGCGGCACTGAGACCTGTAAGGCCTGATCCTATGATGAGTGTGTGTATGGATTCGGGTGTGTTCATGTCTAGTGATTGATTTTGGGATTCTGTAAAACGGATGGTATTTTCAGACTGTTTTAGAAAACTGTCCACCGGGTGAAGTTGCTAGCAAAGGGTCAAATTCCATGGCAATATTTCGTACCACCAGGAACCCATTTTCTTTCAACCGGAGGTGATTTTTATCCAGTTCCAGCAAACCATCATCCATATAGGGCTTAAGCTTATCAGGGTCAAACCCTACAATGTTTTTCAGCTCACCGGCGCTAATGTCAAAGCTACCTGCAATTTCATCAAAGTTCAAAAAGCCATTGCACATAATTTCATTGATCACAGTTCTTCGGATGTTATCTGTGGGAGTAAGCTCATAACCCCGTTCGATGGCAAATCCTGTTTGATGTATTGCGTCAATATATCTTTGAGTATCTTTAATATTTTGATAATATCCCCCCTGCAGCTGGCTGATGGATGTGGCCCCGAAACCATAAACCTGGCCTGTGGTTTCCCGGGTGCAGTAACCCTGGAAGTTGCGGTGAAGTTTTTTGTTTTTCATGGCTGTGGCAAGTTCATCTTCGGGTTTGGCGTAATGATCCATTCCAATGGCCACATAGCCGCTTTCAGTTAGCAGATTGTAGGCTGTTTCGAACATGGCAAGCTTGTCCTCTATCGTTGGCAGGCCAATATCTTCCAGGATTTTCTGGGCAGATTTAACCCAGGGTACATGGGCATAGGAGAAGGTAACAATCCTGTCGGGTGAAACATCAATGGCTTTTTTAACGGTTTCTTTGAAAGTCGCAGGCGTTTGCCCGGGCAAGCCATAAATCAGATCCATATTTACACCATCCATACCGCTGGATTTCATGTGGCTGATAAGCTTTTCCACCGGGTAGCGGGAGGGTTTACGATTCACAAGTTTCAGCACCTCTTCGTTAAAATCCTGGATGCCCAGGCTGAGCCTGTTGAATCCCATTGACGCCAGCCGGTCAATATGTTCGGGGTTGAGGTAGGCCGGATTGCACTCCATGGCAATTTCTGCTTTGGGAGCAGGAGTGAAGGTTCTGAGCAGCATGTTCATGATTTTTTCCACATGTTTCAGATCGATGGAGTTGGGTGTGCCTCCGCCCCAGTGAATCTGAGTAAGGGGCCGGGAAGTGTCCAGCAATTCCGAAACTGCACTGATTTCTTCGGCCATCGCTTCCATGTATTGTTCTATCAAGGCGTCACCGGGAAAGCAGCTGGTATTGCAACCGCAAAAATGACAAAGCTGTTTACAGAAAGGGACATGCAGATATATGGAAATGTTTTCAGGCTGTTGCAGGTTGGATTGCACCACCATGGTCTTGTAATTTTCTGTGGTGATACCGTCGTGAAAAAAAGTAGCCGGGGGATAGCTGGTGTAGCGTGGTCCCGGCTTGTTATATTTTTGTAGTAATGAGATATTCATATCGTTAATGGAAAGGATTTACAGTTGGATGCTGAAAGTTTTTTCACCAACCTTTTGTAAAGTTAGTCAATTACTCCCAATGTGTCTGCTTCACAAAATCCACCACAAATTTTACATTTTCTACCGGTATGCCGGGAACAAGTCCATGGCCCAGGTTGAAAATCCACTTGTCTTCCTGCTTGTGGAAAGGGACGAATTTATGGAGTTCTTTGCGAATGGTTTCTGTATCGGCAAACAACA
>JAABSE010000100.1 GCA_011390575.1 Sphingobacteriia bacterium | reverse complement strand
AGCAATTAATCCGACAGACAATCCAAGATGAGAAATATTTACACATATCTGCTCAGCTTTCTGTCGATTGTACTGTTGATCAATGATACATTTTCGCAGGGGACAAACGGATTTAACCAGTCAGCCCCTTACATTACCGCCCATTTTCGTAACGAAAATCTCATTATAGAACCCGAAACCTCCTTCTTCAATGTCCTTATCATTGAAAATAAAGGAGAAAGAAGGGAAGAAATCTTTGTTGAAATAAACGTGCCTATAGGTTGGTCCGTTATAGCTTCCGAATCCCGATCTTATTATATTGAACCAGGAGATTCTCTCCTTCTTCCAGTCCGCGCAGCTCCCAGTCATGACGTGCAAGGCGAAATTGGTTATTCCATGATAGCTTCCATTAATAACCAAGGGGGTGAAACCTATACCAATGCTTACTGTTTTGTAAAAATTCCCAGAAAATCAGACCTTCAATTCAGGCCTATTACCCGGATGGGATATTTTGACCAGCAAACAGGACGTAGCGAGATCTCTTTTCGTCTCATTAATCGGGGGAATATAAATGAACTTGTTTACCTTACTTTTCGTACTACGCGAAATGTGATACTTGAAAACGAAAGTGAAAACCTATTAGTGAAAAACATTACTGTTAGGGCCAAGACTGATACAATTATTACCCTTGAAGTAAATCATGAGGAGGATCACAATATTAGCAACGGAAGTTTATTCAGAATAGATCTTAACGGAAATACTGAAGAAAGCAGTTTTAATACATCTTTCTGGTTTTCCCTCCTGGAAAGTGATTATAGATATCAAATTCCAGAAGGAGAAAAAATACTTATTGCCGAAATTGCTTTACAAAACCTGTTGAGCAATCAACCCGCTATTTTGGCAGGAGGGTTCAGAGGAAATGTTTTGTTCCCGCAAAGACGTGAATTAAGTTACAGTCTTTATCGTTATGGTTCTGGCCCCTGGAGCGAGTTATTCAAGTATAGCAGAGCTCATCTTGCATACAACAGTAAAAAGTTTGGAGTCGCTATTGGAGACATGACCGGTTTACAATTAAAATATGGAGTAGGAAAAGGAGCCGAATTCAGGTATAACCTCACTAAAGATTTAGACTTTACAATAATTGGAAGTGAGAACCCCTTTAGACCCATCAGAAATGTTGGAATTATCTTAAATGAGAGATACACTTCCTTTGATATAACTGGCAGCTATGCCTATAGCAATAACAAGGTATTTAACAACCGTTCACATGTTGCAGGCTCCCGCTTCAATTTAAGAATCTCACCTCAACATCAAATAAGAAGTGATGTATACATAAGTGATTTGCAATATAATGCGACTGCACAAAATCACCTTGGTGTTGGTCTAAATTTGGAATATACAGGAAAGATTAACCGTACATCATTCAGATTCCGAGAACAGTATGGGTCTCCATATTTCTACGGACAACAATCAGGAAGACATTATTTCACCGGTAGAATTCTTCAACCACTGCAAAACAATTATCAGCTTGAAATAAACCTTTTCGATCAGAATTACAAATCATTATTGGAAAGTGAAACGGGAATTAATCATGACAACTTTGTTGCTAGCAGAAAAGTCAATGCAATACTCCGCACTCATCTGACCCAAGGTATAGTTCTTTACGGTGGCCCTGTTTACGAGCAGAAAGCATCTAATACCTTTTTCCTTTATGATGGAACCAACCCTTTTAATACACATTCAGCAAAATTGATGGCAGGAACACGGATAAATGACGGACAAGGACTTACATTTAATCCCAGTGCAACATTTGGTTATACTTTCATTACCCGATTTTCAAAACCGAATCCGGATATAGTTCCAGTCAATATAAATCAACAGGAAAGAGCTTTATTTAATGGACATGTAAGCATCAATGTCAGAAAAGCCAACTGGGGCGGCTTTCTCAATTACTTCTACGGGCCATATTCGATAAGCCAGGAGATCAGCCAGTTTTACTACAACATTTCTTCTCATTCTGTCAGATTAATGCCTTATTTTGAAAGATACATATACAGGGATATGATAAAATTATCTTCAAAACTGAGCTTCCTTTATGATTTTTCCTTTCGTACCAGTCGGATAAATTTTAACAATCAACTTGATTTTTTCCTCAGGAACGACATCACCATTTCAGCTATTAACACGCTGAGCTATCAGGTTACAACCGATCAACTCACAGAAGAAAGCTACAGATACTCCAACAACTATGTTGAATTAAGGCTCACCAAAGCCTTCAACTGGAACCAGCCCCGACTCAAATATTATGATCTGGAAATTAACCTGTTCAAAGATCTGAATGGTAATTTACAACGTGAATTTAATGAGCCCGGGGTTAATGATATTCTTGTCCACATTACCAGTATTGATCCCGTAAAATACAGTCAATATGGTCTTGATTATGAAACCACCGCATCAATGGTGTCCAAAAGCTTGATTGTTAATTCTGAAGGCATTATCCGTTACGAGAATCTGCCCGTGGGTGTTTATAAAATCGAACTGGAAAACATCGGAAAAGACCAGGATAAATTTTTTCCCGATCAAAACGAGTTTATCGTGCAGCTTACAGGCGATGAAACAGTCTTTGTTCCCTACCTGGAGCGCAACAGAATTTTTGGCCAGGTTGTCATGAACCGCAGCCGCCTGTCCACCCTGGGAAGGATTGAAGTTTCCAACATCAAAATAACAGCCACTGACAGTAAGGACCGCGAAACGTCCACCCTGACAGACTCCGACGGATATTTTGAAATGTATGTACCCAGCGTGGACAGCTATGTAGTAAAAGTCAATAATATTTTCAGGGAACACTTTACCCTCAGACAAAACGATTTCAGGGCCAACCTCAATGGCTTTAAGCAGTTTGAAGTGAATTTCGTTTTTGATGAAATCCGCAGGCAGATAGAATTTACCCCCAGCACCACTGACATACAGACTGAAATCCGCAGGGTGGGACGCACCAACCTAAGCGGCACGGTGCGCGATGCCAGCACTTTGCAACCCATCAGGGCACAGGTAGAAGTAGTGGACAACAGCAACGGCAACACCATCCAGCAAACCACCAGCGACAGAACCACAGGAAGATATACCACCAGCTTTGCAACGGGCGAGGATTACATGATTGTAATTTCGGCCAACGGATACTGGATGCACTCCGAAAGACTCATCCTGGATCAAAACCTTACCATACAGGATGCAGAACGTGACATATTGCTGGAAAGTATCACCATTGGCGCACGGTTCCAGCTTAACAACCTCAGGTTTGATTCGGGTAGTATGGAAATTCCTACCGAAGCCCTGCCTGAGCTCGACCGCCTTATCGACCAGCTTCGTCAGAACCCCAACGTAAGAATCCGCATCGAAGGACATTCCGATGCTGTGGAAACCCTGGACAACCCTAACTTATCGATGCAAAGGGCCGAAGCAGTGATGCGCTACATGGTGCAAAATGGTTTCAGCAATATTGAGTTTACCGGGTTGCGCGACTCAAGACCGGTTGCCCCGAGTGACACGGAAGAAAACCGCCGACGCAACAGAAGGGTGGAAATTATCGTTACAGAAAGATAAGACATTGATTTTTCCATTTAAAAATTCCGGTAATGCAAAAAACTATTTCTTCCCATAAAATCTGGCTTTTTTTACCTGCCTTCCTCCTTGCATTTATCATTTTCCTGAGCAGCTGCGGGGATGAGAAAGAGTTCATGTTTGATCTGGATGATTTACTGGAAACCCAATGGGGCATCCCTCAGATTATTGAACCCGGCCAGGGTCCCATCAACATGGATGCTCCCACCATCTTTCACGCTGACGGGCATGTAACCATCGGCCCTTCGACTACCGATTTCTGGTCGGTGAGGGGCGAACGCAGCCTGTTGCTGGAAGTTTCCGGTGAAACCTGGTTTATCATTGACCTTTCTCCCGACCGACTTTACGTTGAGAAAACGAGCCATCCCGGAGGCACTTTCATTGTCAAGTGCCTGTATGAGCCCATGAAAAAATAATTCCATAATTTTGCCACTATTGTTGCTTAGTGTTATGCCTGGATTCTTATTCATTGCCGCGGAACTAAGTCTTGAAGTTTAAGGAGGAACTTTAGTCCCATAACAATCAACCCAAGGCAATAATTGCGCTGTCCTCAAATATACTTCACCTCTCAAAGCTTCTGCACAGCGCCTTTTTTTTATGACTTCTTTTAACCGTTCCGTAAACAAACGGAACGGCAATAGATAGTTTCTTTTTTACCGGATCATCATAAAAATAATTTCTCTCAGGTTATCTTCACATAAAACAATCAGTTGTTTTGGTTATATTTGCGAAAAAAGGCCGTTGAATAGTGATTTAGTAACAACCAAAAAACTCATGAATTTTGCTTGTGGTTGATGACACTGATTAATTAACCAGAATTCACTGAAAATATGGAGAGAGCCAAAAAATTCGGAACTTTCGGAGGCGTATTTACCCCTTCTCTGCTTACCATCCTTGGCGTAATCATGTACCTGCGTCTGGGCTGGATAGTAGGACAGGCAGGACTGCTTTACGTGGTGGGAATCATTCTAATTGCCCACATCATCTCCATAACCACCGGGTTGAGCCTTTCTTCCATTGCCACCGATAAAAAGATAAAAGCAGGCGGCATCTACTATATGCTCTCCCGAAGCCTGGGCTTGCCCATGGGAGGTGCCATCGGAGCCACCATTTTTATTGCCACTGCTCTGAGTATTTCGCTTTATCTGGTGGGTTTTTCGGAGAGCTTTCTTGCTGTAGATGCCATCAGGGAATTTGTGGGCCTTGATCCTTCTGTTGAGTCCTACAGGATAACCGGCACCATCATGCTGGTATTCCTAGTCATCCTGGCATATATCAGCACCTCGCTGGCCATTAAAATGCAGTACTTTGTACTTACAGCCATTGCCTTATCGCTGGTATCGATAGTTGCAGGATTTTTTACAAGTACCGAGTTTCATCCCGCAGTACCCTCCATAAGCTTACATTCTTCAGCCCCTTCACTGGATGTTTTATTTGCTGTCTTCTTCCCTGCTGTAACAGGCTTTACGGTCGGGGTTGCCATGTCGGGAGATTTAAAAAACCCCAAAACATCCCTTCCACGGGGCACCTTGCTGGCCATTTTTGCAGGTTTGTTGATTTATCTGGGTCTTGCTGCGGGCTTTGCCTTTTTTGTTGACAGGCAACTGCTGTTAGATGATCCGGCATTTTTAACAACCATTGCCATCGTTCCGGTACTGGTAATAGCTGGTATCTGGGGCGCCACTCTTTCTTCTGCCCTGGGAGGTATACTGGGAGGACCGCGCATTTTGCAGGCACTGGCCAAAGACAAACTGGCCCCTGGTATTTTGAGCAAAGGCTATGGCATCAACAATGAGCCCCGCATTGCCCTGATTCTTACTTTTATCATTGCCCAGGCCGGCATTCTCATTGGTGATCTGAACACCATTGCAAGGGTGGTTTCTATGTTTTTCATCTCAGCCTATGGTTTCATCAACCTGGCCTTTGCCCTGGAGAGCTGGGCAAGCACCGACTTCAGACCCTCTTTCCGCGTTCCACGATGGGTAGGTTGGCTGGGATTTGGCGCAAGCATCATTGTGATGATGCAGATTGACTTTGTGGCCATGATGGTGGCCGCTGTTCTTATCTGGCTGGTGTGGTTTGCCATGAATAAACGCAACCAGAAACTTGAACCCGGCGATGTGTGGCAGAGTGTGTGGACCAGCATTGTCAGGCAATCACTTCACAACCTGTACACCAAAGGGATTGAAGAAAGAAACTGGAAACCCAACATCATGCTCTTCACGGGCAACCCGCAAACCCGCGAACAACTCAAGGAACTGGGCAAAGCCCTCATTGCCAACCATGGATTGCTGACCATTATCAATCTGCAGCAATACAAAGAAGGCGAAAAACCCAAACCCCGCTCCAACCAGAAGCAACTTACCCCGGAAAGCATTGCATCGGAAGGGATTTTTAACCAGGAATACTATTGTCATGACATTTACGATGGGATAAAAAACCTTGCAGGAACCTACGGTTTTGCAGGAGTGGAGCCCAACACCGTATTGATGGGCTGGTCGCGAAAAAGCACAGACCTGGCCAATTTCGCTCATCTGGTAAAGCACATCATCGACCTCGACCTCAACATCCTGTTAATGGACTATGACACAGAACGGGGCTTTGGCAAACGAAAAACCATTGATATCTGGTGGAGAGGTTCAGGCAATAATGGTAACCTGGCCATCAACCTGGTGAAATTTCTTTGGCTAAGCGAAGGATGGAAAGAGAGCCGGTTACGACTGATGATCGAAAACCCTGTAAACGATGAAAGGGAAAACATTTACCTCTTTGCAAGAGAGGTGCTGGACAACCTGAGAGTAAATGCCGAAATCGTAATTATCAACAACGAAATCGAGAAAAAGCCTTTTTACGATATCATCCGGATTGAATCGGGCGAATCGGACATTATATTCCTGGGATTGCCCGAAATAGAAACGGGCAAAGAAGAGGAGTTTGTGGAAGATACGCACAAACTATGTGAAGATCTTGGGACTGTGGTATTGATCAAAGCTTCCACGCAATTTAAGCGACTCAACATTGGACTGCAATTCTCTTCCGGCCCCTCCATGCTCAGAGGCATCCAAACCCATACCCCCATGCAGAAAACAAAAGAACTAAAGATAATCTGGCCCCGGGAAAACGCCCTTGCAGCTGCAGCACAGGATTTTTCGTCCAAAACGCATGACCTCTGCACGGAGATGGCACAAAAGAGTTTCGGGAAAGTGCTCAACCAATATGCGGAAGTAATAGATCAGGCCATGGGCAGGGTTAATGCTACTTTTGCTGTGATTGAGAAAAAACTACCCGGAATAGAGTCACAAAACAGTATTATTGACACAACCCTTTACAAGCTCAACAACAACACCTACTCCCGTTACGAGCAAATCCTTAACAACCTGAGAAACAATTTGCTTGCAGAGCAGACAAAGGCCCTTGCTGTATATTTTGAAACCCTGGAGGACAAAATTGCGAAGCTCATTAAAGAACAACCCGAAACCATTGATGTGTTCATCACCGATAGCCAGCTCAATTCTACAAAAGAAAAGCACAACGGAATAGGGTTGCTAAGGTTAAAAATGCTGCTCACCGGGAGTAAGCAAATAAAGCTGCCCGTTAAGTTCAAATCCATTATCAGTCATTTTTATCCTGAAACCTGTCATCGGATACAAAGAAAACTCTGGCAGAATTTCAGCTCTCTCTCCCGCCAATACCTTTTTGAACAACAGCAAGTCTTCAAGGAGTTTCGCGACAGTTTACAAAAAATTGAGAATGCAGCCAACACGGGAACGCTAACCCGGGAAATCATTGAAAGCGAGAGAGCTGAAGTTCAGAAGAGATTCTCTTCACTGAATGATTTCCTGTCTACTGCCCGCCAAAATCTTTCCAATATCGCCGAGGAAGAGAACTTCAGGGTATTAAATACCCTTGCAGAAACATTAAGCACCCTGAATCCCAATGCTGCATACAGAAAGATAAAGCTACCCGGACGCATGCGAAAACATGAGCTTCGTGTCATGGAATCTTTTCCTGATGAATGGTTTGAACATCAGCAATTAAACCTCAACCAAAATCTGCTTGAGATAACCCTTTCTGCCATAGAATATAAACTCTGGCATTATATTGTGATGACTGTTGCCGATTTGCGCCGCTTGAAAAATGGCGTTGAATCAATGAGAACACTCCAAACCCCCTCCCGCATCATCGACTTTATCCAAAAAAACATAGATAAGCCTGATAATGAAAAAGAGCTTCTGCTGCCCGAATTTCCTGAGGCAGAAACAGGTGAGGTAAGCAGAAAAATCAAAGAAGCAGAAGATTATACCCAGGAACGAATCTTTGCAGCCATCAGCAGAATTCCCGGACAAATAGAATTGCTGAAGTCTGAATCCGCAGCAGATTTTACCGAAACCCGCCTTGCTTTTGCAGAAAAACAAACGGTGGAAGTTTCCCGCCTGGTGCATTTCATTATTCAGAATGATTTGATTACGCCACTTCAGTCAGAATTAAAAACCTTTACGGAGAAAATTACCCTTACCCAACAAGAGATTCAGGATATCGTAAGACTCATCAAATTTACGCTAACCCCTGACAAAGAAGAACCCTCGCAGATGCCCGTAACCGGTTTTCTGGAGGAGCAAAAACTCCGGGCGGAAAATATCCGGGAGCAAATCAACCATCTTTTTACCGGTGTAGAAGATAAACTCAACAGTTCGTTGAATAAAACCGCCCGCCAGTTAAGTCTTTCTGTTTTTTTGAAAACAGCAGCCAATCTAAGACTTTTGGAGAAAACCCGGGATGCAGATAAAGAAAAGGTTTCCTGGTTTAATCATAAGTATGCAATAACCAAAGACTTTTTCCGCAAACACCTTATCAGGCTCTGGTACGACCGAAGCAAGCGGATTGTGTATGCACATCAGACCAGAAGCACGGAAGCCGAATCCAGTTTCCCCATCAGTCAGCTGCACGAACTCAGTGAGAAGGTCTCAGTACAAGAGAGCGTTCTTTCTACCATACCGGCCTATTATCAGCAGCTGTTCCTGAGAAAAAACAATTACTTCATGGACTTCTGGTATGGAAAACCCCGCGAACTGGAAGAAGCCCGCAAAACCATTGTCCGCCATGAAAAGGGATTTAACGGTGCCCTGATGGTCAGAGGAGAGCACAACTCCGGCAAAACATTTTTTGTCAATTACGTGGTCCATAAATTTCTTGAAAGAAGGCCGGTGTATGCCATCAACCCACCTTTTTCCGGTTCGGCAAGTGAAGCTGACTTTTTAAGGGCATTGCAAAAATCCACGGAGAACTATGTCAGTGCCGACAAAATCCTCAGAAATCTTCCCGATAAATCCGTGGTGATTATTGAAGACCTTGAGCTATGGTGGGAAAAAACCATCAAAGGGTTGAAGGTCATCAGGCTGATTTGTTCGCTCATAGAAAAACACGGCCACAGGATATTGTTTATCATCACGGTAAACAGCCATGCCTACCGCAGTGTCAACCGCTTTCTGAAAATAGACTCTTACCTTTTGAGCACCATTGACTGCCACCCTTTCAACGCTGAGGAATTAAGATATATCATCATGCAGCGCCATCGGTCGGGAAACATGCAGTTTACCCTCAACAACCATAAAGAAAGCGAGATGCGATCCTGGGATTTTGCGCGCCTATTCAATACCTACTTCAATTACACCAAAGGGAATATAGGACTCAGCCTGCAAACCTGGATGTCGTGCATCAAAAAAGTCAATGATAACACTTTGGTCATTTCATCTCCCGTTGAACCTGACACTACCGTGCTCAACAAACTCAATTCTGAAACCCTTATCTTCCTGGTTCAGTTTATCCTTCACAAAAGACTCAATGCAGAAAAAATAGAGCGCATCATGATGATGAATCCAGCAGAAGTACAGGAGAAAATCAGATTGCTCAAACGCGCAGCCATTATTACCGAACCCAATCAGGGTGTTTACACACTGAATCCTAACCTGCATGCTTTTATCCGTGCCAGGTTCATCGAAAAAGAGTTGCTGTAGAAATATAACACGCAAAATAAGAATCTATACATAAGTCCTATGGAAGCTTTAAGTCCCGGTATATTTTCCTTTCCTGTTTTTCTTTTTATCCTGTTGGCGCTGATCATCTTTGCCTTCTTCAGGTTGTTTAAATACCTGGTGCAATTCATCAGGCTGACTCCGCGAAAAGCATCTTTTGTTAACAGGTATCTGCCCGTTACAGAACTGGCAGTATGGACCATTTTCTTTATCTGGGCCATACAGTACCTTTTCAACCGGGGCTACCTCGTATCCCTTGTCCCCCTGCTGGTTTTCCTTATCATTATCCTGTATCTCGCCTGGTATGGGCTGAAAGATATTATTGCCGGGGTGATTTTTAAAACCACCAACCCTCTGGAGGAAAAAGACCATGTAACCCTTGCAGGCATAACGGGCAAGGTAACAGGGATAAAACAGGCAAGCATAGAAATTGAAGATTATTCAGGTCATATTGTCAATGTGCCCTTCAGCAAAGTGGTAGGCAATATTGTTTTGAAGCATTACCCCTCTCAAAGCTTGTTGAGCCATAACTTCCTGCTGCAGTGTCCGCTCACTGAAGCCGATGGTAATATTTTTGACCTGAGCGAAAACCTGCGCACCACCATTCTTGCCTTGCCCTGGGCATCCCAGAAAAAAGAGCCCAAAATCAGCGTGGAAGCCGAAGGAGCTGAACACGTTCTTCTTAATATCACTATTTTCAGCCTTGATCAGAGCTATTTTATCAAAACTGAAAAGTTTCTGGAGAAAGAGTTTGGGGGGCAGGTTGTGAAGAAAGAGGCTGGTATGGCATGAGGTGCTCCATTGCCGTTTTAACTGACGGAACTAAATCCTGGAACTTCAAACGGGACTTTAGTCCCATTTCCAATCAACCCGAGATGGTAATTGCGCTGTCCTCAAATGCCTTTCATCTCTCAGGGCTTCTGCACAGCGCTTTTTTTTACTGACTTCTTTAACCCGTCGGCTAAAGCACGACGGCAATAGATAGGTGCAATTCTTAATCCCCATCGGAAAATATCCAGGTCCGGAGAACGAACAGGAGATGCTGAGATGACATTGGGGCTGAAGCCCCTTGGTGTGCAGTCATAGCTTATTCTATCGGCTAAAGCCGGCGGCAATGGAAAAGTGTCTGCAAATTAATAGACTGAAAAGAAGGGGGTTAGACAGAATTTTAAACTTATTCCATTCTTTTTATTCTGCACTGTCCTTATCTATTGCCGTCAGTTTTAACTGACGGATCTGGGAGCCTGAGAGAACAGGGGGCTTCAGCCCCATTTCATCATGATAAGCCTGAACAAAAACAGTATTTAAAAAGTTGTGGATAATTAATCAGAAAACAAAGAAACACTTTGAAAAGTCTGTCCATCAAAAAGTCCATTATGATTGATCTTCAGATGGGGAATTACAGTGAGGGCCATAAAGGAAAGGGTCATGAACGGGGATGAAAGATGGCTACCACAGGAAAGCGCCTTTTGGTTGAGTTGCTCGTAGTCATGAGCTGTTTCATGGCCGCTTTTGTCGGTCATTAAACCAAAAAACGGGAGGGGAATCCCTGGAACCTCACCATCTTTTACCACACACATTCCGCCTTTGTTTTGCACAATCCATTGCAAAGCCTTGTCAAGGGATGCATCATCACAACCCACCGCCACAATATGATGGCTGTCGTGCGCCACACTGCAGGCCAGAGCCCCTTCCTTCATCCCAAAACCCTTGATAAAAGCCACGACCGGAGAAGTGTCCTCATACCGATCCAGGAGTACCAGCTTAAGAAAATCAGCTTCAGGCTGAATTTGCACTTCCTCTCCCGGAGTACATGGATGCTTTTCCCAACCGGTTATCAGTTCTCCGTCAATGGCTCTGATGGTATTCACAAAGTTTCCTTTTGCTGACACCTTGAGATGTCCGGGCTCATGCTGCCCACGGAAAGGGAAAGCGGGAGCAAGGACATCGGAAAGGGTAAACTGAACTTCCTCCTTTTCAAATACCGGCACTCCTGCCACATAAGTTGACAATACCTTAAAATCATCCAGGTTGTCAACAACGGCCAGGTCGGCACGGTCTCCCACTTTGAGCAAGCCCACAGGCAGGTTATAATGTTTCACAGGGTTGATACAGGCAACCTTTAGCACATGATACAAATCGAAGCCGACTTTGACCGCCCTGCTCACCAGTTTGTTGATGTGTCCTTGTTTGAGGTAATCGGGATGGCAATCATCAGTGCAAAACATCAGCCCGTCACTGTGCTGCTTCATCAAAGGGATGAGATTTTCAAAGTTTTTGGCGGCACTTCCTTCCCTGATAAGAATTTTCATCCCATGCTCAAGTTTTTCACGGGCCTCTTCAATGGTACTGCACTCATGGTCAGTAACAATGCCTGAGCTGGCATACTTTTTCAGCCCATCGCCTGAAAGACCGGGAGCATGCCCGTCGATAGGTTTGTTCATCTTTTGGGCGCTTCGGAGTTTTTGATGTACTTCCGCATCATCATTTACCACCCCGGGAAAGTTCATCATTTCAGAGAGAAAGAAAAATTCGGGACGGCGCAACATCTCATCTACATCGGCAGCAGTGATGACAGCACCGCTTTTCTCTAAGGGTGATGCCGGCACACAGGAGGGCGCCCCGAAAAAAAACTGCATGGGTACAGTAGCTCCGTCCGCAATCATAAATTCAATACCCGGAATGCCTGCCACATTTCCCACTTCATGGGGGTCCGTTACCACCCCTACTGTTCCGTGTTGCACCGCCATTTCTGCAAACCGCGAAGGAATCAGCATGCTGCTCTCCACGTGTACATGTGCATCCACGAAGCCAGGCAAAATATAAGGGTGTC